>NZ_JBFULQ010000329.1:0-6321 GCF_054049815.1 Mesorhizobium sp. P5_C1
AGCGCGGAGCGATGGTCCAGGACTGACGCCGCTCACCCCTGCCCAGATGCGGCGCCGGGAACGCCCTTACCTTCTCCCCCTGGGGGAGAAGGTGGATCGGCGCGATAGCGCCGAGACGGATGAGGGGTGCTCCAGCGGAGTGAGACGTTGGCGTTCCCTGGAACACCCCTCATCCGTCGCCTTCGGCGACACCGCCCGGGGCGAGTCACGGGCCTCGCCCGCCCTTCGGGCCCCACAAGGGGAGAAGGGGAGCTCGGCTCAGCCCACCGCCACACATTCGATCTCGATATCGAACTCCATCGGCCATGACGCCACCGGCACGAAGGTCCGCGATGGTGGGTTCTCGGGAAAATGCCTGGCATAGACGCGGTTGATGGCGTTGTAGAAGCCGGAATTGACGGCGTAGATGCGCACCATCACCACGTTGTCCAGCGAGGTGCCGGCCGCTTCCAGGCAATGCTTCAGCGCCTTCAGCGAYGCCTCGGTCTGCGTTTCGATGTCGCCCTTGACCAGCCTGCCGGTCGAGATATCGAGCGGCGGCGTGCCGGACACGAAGACCAGCCCGGCGGCTTTGGTCACCAGCGACAGCGGCACGCCCAAGAAAGGGGCCTGCCGCGACGTCGGCTCTCTTCCTGCAGCGCTGGCGATTGGCGAAAGCGTCGATCACAGCTCCCCTCTCCCCGTTCTACGGGGAGAGGATGCCGGCAGGCAGGTGAGGGGCGGCGCCAGCGTCCGGAAGGTGCGAACCAACCTGAAGCGATCGCCCGCCGTACAGAACGAGCCCCTGCCCTCCTAGTGACAGCACGCCTCGCCATATTGCAGTTGCTCGTTCCAGTTCGGCCGGCCCTCGGGCGTGAAATCCATCAGGTTCCACAGCGGCTCGCAGGTGCCGACGCCACGCGGATCCTGGCCTGGGTCCGTTGGCGCGAAATCCAGTTCGGAACTCCAGAAATGGCGGATGCCGTCGGCGTCGCGATGGAACACCGACAGCAGCGGCGACTGTGCGCCGTCGGCCGCCTCCGCATTGTAGTCGCGCTTGAAGCCGTTGTTGGCCGAAGACACCAGCCGCATGTTGCGCCAGCCTCGGTCGCGACCGAGCGTGACCAGGTTTTCGAGCGCGGTTTTCGCCACCACGGCGAAGTTGAAGCCGGCGGCTTCGAGATGGCCGACCGCGCCGTAGATTTGGTCGAGCAGCGCTGTGCAGGACGGGCATGGCTGGTCCAGCCGTGCGAGCTTCGCCGTGCCGCCGCTGGTCGCCACGTCGCGCGTCTCGCGTGGGTGGCGGGGAAACATCATGTTGTAGAGGATGAGCGAATCCTTGCCGGGCGCAAACAGCTCCGACAGTTTTACCTTCCCGGGCTTGCCGTCCGGTCCCAGTGCGTCGAACACATAATCTTGCGGCACTAGCCCACCGGGCGGCAGCGCGCGCCGCGCGACCGCAACCTCTTCCATGGCGCGGCGCAGCCCGATTTCCTTCTGCAGCAGTTTTTCGCGGGCGGTGCGGTATTTGGCGGATTCGTTGGGAAAGGTGATCATGATCGGCTCCTTCGGTCGCGGCGCCGGCGTCCCGGCGCGGTTGCTCTGCGACCCAAGGACGTTTGGCGGCGATCGGTGCCGACATTTTTTTGCGCAGCGCTCGGGCGATTCCTCGTGGCGGAACCTCGCTCTCTTCCCAGCATTCTCCCCACAGGATAAGCCAGCAGTCCGGGAACAAAATGCACAACGACGATGACGACGAGATCGACCTGCGCTGCCCGCAAGTGGTGGCCGACAATGCCGCCAAGGGGCTGCGCCTGCGCGGCGAATTCGGCCGTGGCGGCACCGAGATCGGCGTGGCCCGCGCCACCGAACTGAAGAACCGGGAAAAGCTCGCGCCCTCCACCATCCGCCGCATGGTCAGCTATTTCGCCCGCCACGAGGTCGACAAGCGCGGCAGGAACTACGGCAATGAGCAAAACCCGTCGGCCGGCTACATCGCCTGGCTGCTGTGGGGCGGCGACGAGGGCCGCGCCTGGGCGCTGGACCTCAAGCGGAAGATCGGCAACGCGCCGGACATTTGAGCGCCCCGCTCAGCTGTACCAATCGACCTCGAACATGCCGAGCCGATCGTAGAGCCGCACTGCGACGGCGTTTTCTTCGGTGTTGGTCTTCAGGTCGACATAGTCAGCGCCGCGTGCGCGAAAGGTGGCGAAGGCGTGCCACATCAGCGCTTCGGCAATGCCCTTGCCGCGCGCCTCGGGATGGACGGCGAGGTCCTTGACGAAGGCGCGCGTCCAACACAGCGCGGCCGCCGCCAGCCGGCCCTTGGCGTCGATGACGAGGAAACACAGCGCCGGGTCGAATTCGGGATCGCCTGATATGCGCGGCCACCACTCGTCAAACGGGCCGTCGGCACCGTCGTCGAACACTTCGGTCAGGAGCGCATGCAGGGCCGGCGCATCACCGGGCTCGAAGCAGCGCATCACAAAGCCTTCCGGCCAGTGCGCGGGAACCAGCGTCTCGTCGAGGATCTTGCGCAGCCGGATATCGTTCAGAGCCGGCGGCCGCGGTTCAGGCATCGCGCTCAGGCGTCGGGCTGCAGGCGGCTGCGCTGGCGGTCGCGGCCAAGCCCGGTCGCCTCGAGCAGGCCCTTGCGCTTGGCGTCGAAATAGTAGCCGGTCTGGTAGAGCCAGTCGGCCCGCTTGGCGTTGCCGCCGGACACCAGCCAGGCGCCACGCAGATATTTGACCGCGTATTTCAAATTGGTGTCGGCGTCGAACAGGCCCTTGGCCGGTCCGTCATAGCCCATGCCGCGCGCCGTCGCGTGCTTGATCTGCATCAGCCCCCAATGGCCATTGTTGTAGGCTTTCGGGTTGAAGGTGCTCTCGCGGTTGACGACATGGCGAACCAGATCGACCGGCACCTGGTAGAGGGCGGCGTATTTCTCGATCAGCCGCTCGACGTCGCCACGCACGCCCGGCGCGTGCTCTTCTTCCGCGGGTGCCATCGGGAACTGGACGAGGGCAGCCGGGTTCTGCGGCACCATATAGGCGACCTGCTGGACGCCTGGCACGACCTTCCGGTCGCCCTTGGCGGTCGCGGGCATGACGAGCCCGGCGGTCGTATAGGTCTCGGCCGTCTTGACGGTCTCGCCTGCGGTCGCCGGCGGCGGCGCTTGCCAGGCATTGGCGGTCATGATGGCGGGTACCGCCGGCGCTGCCGGGGTCGATCCGGCGAAGGCGGCGGTCGCGGCAGCCGGCTGGACGGCGGCATCGGGTGCCGGCGTGGCCGGTCCGGGCGTCAATTCAGCCGTCTGAACGGGTGCGATTCCCGATGATTCCGGCAGCACGGAAACCGTCTCCGGCAGCGGTATCGTGAAGCCGGCGTCAGCACCGGCGGCAGTCGCGGTTTCGGTCAGGGCAGGCGCGGGTTTCATCTGCGAGGTCGACGTGCAACCGCTGATGCCGGCGGCAGCCAGGAACACGCCGATCGCGATAAGAGTGTGTTTTGCTGGCAAGCCGCGCTCGGGTCCGATTTGTCGGGTTATTAAGAAATTCCTTACACCAGCGATTCACGACCGGCAATCGGGGCCATCGGGTGGTTTTCGGGTGGCGAGACTCTGGCCGGGATGCCATATTGTTCTGGATATGTACCGGGACGAATGCCGGATTTCGCCACTTTGCGGAAAGGAACGCATCATGGAAACGACATCTTCGATCACAGCCGGCCACGCAGTGTTAGAAACAGTGATCGGCTTCATGGGCATCGCCTGGAGCAAAAAGGGCCTGATCCGGCTTTGCCTGCCCGAACGCAGCCGCGAGTCGGTGGAACGGCGGCTGATGCGCCATGCCGGCGTTTCCGCCTCCACCGCGCAGCCGCAATGGATCGTCGACCTGATCGCCTCGATCAAGGCCTATGCGGCCGGTGAGGATGTCGACTTCACAGGCGTACCCGTCGATCTCGACGGCATCGACGACTTCCGCCTTGCCATCTACGACGCGGCGCGAAAGCTCGGCTATGGCGAAACCACCACCTACGGAGAACTGGCCAAACGCGCCGGCCATGGCGGGCTGCCGCGCGAAACCGGTGCAGCCCTTGGCGCCAATCCGGTGCCGCTGGTCATTCCCTGCCATCGCATCCTTGCCGCCGGCGGCAAGATCGGCGGCTTCTCAGCACCCGGCGGCTCGAACACCAAGGAGAAGATGCTGGCCATGGAAGGCGTGCGCGTCGGCCCGCCGCCACCAGCGCAGGTTTCCTTCGGCTTTTGAACGATCTCTCTGTTTTGACGCAATTCCCTGGGGGAAAGCGCTACGCGCTTTTCCTGGAGTTGCTCTAGTCGTTATGGAAGAAGCGCCGGCGGAAATGCCGATCATAATCCGGCCGCTTGCAGGTATAGACCGGACAGGACCTGGTGTCGGCGCTCGGCACGTAGGCGCGTGCTCTCACATCGCCCATGGTGCAGAAC
The DNA here is from genome assembly GCF_054049815.1 of Mesorhizobium sp. P5_C1. Lineage (NCBI taxonomy): Bacteria > Pseudomonadati > Pseudomonadota > Alphaproteobacteria > Hyphomicrobiales > Phyllobacteriaceae > Mesorhizobium > Mesorhizobium sp. P5_C1. The sequence continues at coordinate 4,445 of NZ_JBFULQ010000329.1, forward strand.
TGCTCGCTCTGCACATAGCGGTCATAGAGCGGCAGGCCCGGCACCCGCGTCGACTGGTAACGCAGGATGACGGCGCCCTGCCGCGCGATCGTCGACTGCACACGCCCGCAGCTCATACGCGTTGGGTCATAGCGTGAGATCGCCTGCGCCTCGGCGGCCACCAGCGTCAGGCAGGCGGCAAGCAGAATGGTTTTCATGGTCCTCTCCCCCAAGCTCCTCCCGGATTGAACACCGCCGGGGCCCGATCCTGTTGCGACGCTCTCACGCGATTGGGGCGGCCATTGGGCGGCATCCTGATCACGGCCTTCTCACGCAGTCTTGTTTTTCGTGCGAAAGCAGCCTATATGCATTCCATTGATATTTCGGCCGATCGATCCGGGCCTCGCGATAATCGCGTTTGCTGACGTCTATCTCCAAAATCTCGATGCACACCGGCTGGACTTCGGTCCGGTCAATCTAAAGCAAATGTGAAGGACTATCTAAATGGCAACTGGAACGGTCAAGTGGTTCAACGCCACCAAGGGCTTCGGCTTCATCCAGCCTGACGCGGGCGGCGCGGACGTATTCGTCCACATCTCCGCTGTCGAGCGTGCTGGACTGTCGACCCTGGTCGAAGGCCAGAAGATCAACTTCGAGATCGAGCAGGACCGCCGCACTGGCAAGTCGTCCGCCGGATCTCTGAGCAAGGCAGCCTGATTTTGCGAATGGCGCGCGCCGGGCGAGAGCCCGGGGCGCGCGGCAAGTCACGGATGTACTGACAGTCGCGCGAGAAGCGCGCCGGAGCGGAAAGACCCGAAAAGCTGGATCAGCAGATAGCTGCCAGCCCGGACCGGACGCTCCCGATCAGGCTACCGAAAATGGGAAGGCGGGATTTATCCCGCCTTTTTGTTTGTCTGGGGTTGAGACGCCGACAATTGGCTAAACCGGCGATACAGCGTCCTTCTCCCCGTCCCTACACGGGGAGAAGTGTCCGGCAGGGCGATGAGGGGCAGCGCGACGCCTCAAGATTGCCTATCGCCAAACCAAGCCCAACCCTCATCTGGCTGCCGCCATCTTCTCCCCGTATAGAGACGGGGAGAAGGACGCTCCGGCCGAAGCTTTCGCCAAWCTCCAAAGTTGCTCACCCCACCCAGTCCATCGGCACATGCCCTGGATCCGCTTCCACTCGCCCAAGCCAGTCTGCCACCGCTGGATAGGCATCAAGCTGGAAGCCGCCCTGCTCTGCCGTATGCGTATAGGCATAGAGCGCGATGTCGGCGACGCTGTAGGCACCGCCAGCGAAGAACGCATTGGTTTCCAGATGTTTGTTCATCACACCGAGCGCCTTGTTGCCACGCTCCAGCGTCACCGCCAGCCGCTCCGGCGTCGCATCCCGGGCGCGTTCGGGAAAGGTCAGCAGCGCCCTGCGCACGGCAATATAGGGCTCGTGGCTGTATTGCTCGAAGAACAGCCATTGATAGGCCAGTCCCCGTTCGTACCTGTCCGCCGGCAGGAAGCGCGTGCCTTCGGCGAGATAGAGCAGGATGGCGTTGGATTCGGCCAGCCGCCGGCCGTCATCGAGCTCGAGCAGCGGCACCATGGCGTTCGGGTTCTTGGCGATATAGTCCGCTTTTCGCGTCTCACCCGTATGCGAACTCACCTCGACATTGGTGAAGGCGAGGCCAAGCTTGGCCATCAGCAGCCGCGGCTTGTAGCAATTGCCGCTGTCGATCATGCTGTAGAGTATCATTGCCGTGCCCCGTGCGCTGCCTCTGCCGGCGCGATTATCGCTGCGGCGACGTCCTCAACCAATGATTTGTTTTGGCATGACCATCAGCGCCGCTGATGTGTGAACGCATGAGGGCGTTCAAGGGCGTGACGAGATTCAGGTCAGGCCG
>NZ_JBFULQ010000330.1:0-6320 GCF_054049815.1 Mesorhizobium sp. P5_C1
GCACCCTCCCCGTGTGTTGGGACCGGGCGGGGAACGGGGACATCAGGCAGTGAAGCGCAGTCTCGACCGCAAAACCAGGATAGCGCTCGAACCGCGCAAGCAGCCGCGCCAACAACGGTCGAGCAAGGTGGTCGACAGGATTCTCGACGCGGCGCTGATCCTGACGCGGGAGCAAGGAACCAAGACGCCGACGACGCTCGCCATTGCGCAGCGCGCAGGCCTGTCGGTCGGGTCGGTCTACCAATACTTCCCCAACAAGGAAGCCATTCTTCTGGACCTCGCCCGGCGCTGGCTGTCCTCCTTTCCCGAAGTGATCGAGAAGCGTATCAAGGTCCCCCGGCCCACCAACCGCGAAGAATTCCGGCGCGAAGTGCGCAAGCTCTTTATCGACACGTCCAGTATCTATCTCGAGAACGCGACCCTGATGCCGGTGATCGAGGCCATTTCAGGCAATGCCGATCTCAGGCCTATCCAGGACGAATATGACGAGCAGATCATCGCGCTTTACGCCGCCTGGCTGCGGCATGTGAATCCTGTTCTTGAAGACAAGATCGCCAAACGGCTCGGCCTTGTGATGATGGAGGTCGGGCACGCCTGCCGGCTGGTCGGACTGAAGAGGGATCGCAGGACATACAACCTCATCGAGGACGATGTGGAAACCATGTGGCTCGCTCTGGTGAGCCCCTATCTCAACCTTGACTGATTTCGCACTTCGAGAGGAATTTCATGAAGACTGTCTATTCGCCGCTTCATGCTGGCCATGCCGGCCAGATGGAACTGGTCACCGCTGCGATCGTGCCGGGTTTCGAAATGCCCTCGCGGGCCGAATTCATCAAGGCGCGGGTCGAAAGCGAGAAACTGGGTCCGATCGTCCTGCCGCTCGAGCACGATCTTGCTGCCGCCAGGCGTATCCACAAGGCCGACTACATCGACTTCCTGCCGACGGTCTGGCCGCAATGGGTGGAAGCCGGTTTCAAGGGCTCGGCGATGCCCTTCACATGGCCGACCCGCGGCCTGCGCGGCGACGTGCCGCCAAAGCGCATCGACGCCCTGCTCGGTTATTATTCCTTCGATGCCGGCGCCACCTTCGTCGAAGGCACCTGGGCCGCGATCAAGTCGTCCTATGACGTGGCGCTGACCGCCGCCGGCCTGGTCAAGGGCGGCGAGGCATCCGCTTTCGCGCTCTGCCGCCCGCCGGGCCATCATGCGGGAGCCGGATTCATGGGCGGCTATTGCTTCATCAACAACGCCGCCGTCGCCACGCAATGGTTCCTCGACCAGGGCGCCAGCCGTGTGTCCATACTCGATGTCGACTACCATCATGGCAACGGCACGCAGGAGATCTTCTATGACCGCGCCGACGTGCAGGTCCTCAATCTGCACGGCGATCCGATGGTCGAATATCCCTTTTTCCTCGGCCATGCCGATGAACGTGGTTCGGGCGCCGGCGAAGGCTTCAACATCAACTATCCGATGCCGTTCGGCACCGACTGGGACGCCTGGAATGCCTCGCTTGAAGATGCCTGCGCCAAGCTTGCCGCTTACGCGCCGGACGTCGTCGTCGTCTCGCTCGGCGTCGACACTTTCGAGAAGGACCCGATCAGCCAGTTCAAGCTGAAGACGTCGGACTATCCCAAGATCGGCCGCCGCATCGCCAGGCTCGGCCTGCCGACGCTGTTCGTCATGGAAGGCGGCTATGCCGTCGAGGAGATCGGCGTCAACGCCGTCGGCGTGCTGACCGGTTTCGAGGGCAGGTAAATGCCGTCACCCCAAAGGCGTGAGCGATTTTGGGGCACCGACTGCAGAAGCAAAGCGAGGGACCGGGCGGCGCTGCTGCCGGGTTCTCGCGATCAGGTTGCGGTGCCGGTGCTCGGCACGACCGCCGGTGCGGCTGCCTTGCGTGAGCGGCCGAAATAATAGACCGCCGCCGCCGCGATGACGCCGGCGGCCAGGATGCCCGCCGCCAGCACCGGCCGATACCAGAACCAGGCGATGGCGATCGTCGTCGTGCCGACCAGGATCGCCAGGAAGAAGGCGATGATGCCGGTGCCCATCCGCGCCATGCTGCCAAGGAACGGAATGACGTCGAGGATCACCCCGATCGGGCTGAGGAACAGGGCAAAGCCGATGGTCAGCAACAGCAGGCCGGCAGCGCGCAGCAGCCAGGTGATCAGCGTGTTTGCGCTGACGGCTTCGGCAAACATCTTGTCGGCCGGGACAGTGCCGGTGTCGACCATCAGCAATTCGTCGCCGGCCACCGTCTGGTAGGGTTCGAACCGGCTGCCGGCCTGACGTGCCACGATGCTGACCACGCCGAGCGGCGCCAGTTCGTAGCCGATGCGGTAGTCGCCCAGCGCCGGCGTCGTCGTGTCGACGCCGAGATAGATCTTGCCGTCGACGATGTTGAGCGGCTTGGCGCCGGCATAGGCGGCCTTGATCGCGGCTGACTGACTGGCCGACAGCGAATAGTCCTTGTCACCCTCGATGCGATCGAGCACTGGCTGATCGAGCGTAAAAGCACTGAGCTTGCCTTCCGGAATCTGGAAGGTCCGGCTGTGGATCGCCATCGGCGGATTCTGGTGGCCGTCCGGCTTCTTGAAATCCGAGGAGTCGATCTGGCTGTCGTCCCACACCTTCGAATAGCTGTAGGTGGTGACCGTCTCCTCGCCGCCGCCAAGTTTCTTGGTGGTCTCGGATTTGGACTCTTCCTTCCACTGGTACATCTCGACGTCGCGCGACAGGCGCAGCCCTTGCGCCGCGATACCGAAATCCGGATCGGACAGGCCGCTGTCCGCCGTCACCGGCCCGCTGACATGCACCAGCCTGCCGTCATTGGCGGCATCGACGCTGTCGGCGCTGACAGAGACCACGGCGCCAGCCCCTTCGGCGAGCGAGCGTGCCGTCTGCACCGCGCGGCCCTCGTTCCAGAACAGGCCGATCACCATCAGCACGATCAAAAGCAGGCCGAAGATGACACCACCGACCGCGCGCTTGATCCGCCCGAACCACGAGACGGATGTAACTTCCCGAAATGAATCGCTCATCGTTTCCCCCGAAACCAACAGTGCCAAGATTTGCGCGCGGCCGGCGGCCGCGCATTGAACCGATCAATCGGCGTGGATTTGCGCACCGCAATCCCTGGCCGAAGCACAGGAATGCACCGCCCGCGTCGTGCCACCGTCGCCGACCCGCCACGGCGAGGCGGACAGCGGCGCTTGCTGCTTGCCGCCGAAAAGGTCAAGCGCCCGCATCGCCGTCTGCTCGCCTTCCGCGTCGCGCTTGACGATCTCGACATTCCTAAGTCCGATCGCGGCAAGCTGCGGCATCACCACATCCGGGTCGCCCGCCACCACGATCAGCGACGGATCGAGCGAAGATAGTGCCAGCGCCTGCTTCTGCACCGCACCGAGCGTCAATTGGGTGCGCGCCGTCATCCGGCTCTGCTGGTCCTCCAGCGTCGAACCGGAGCCGACGGCACCGATCAGCGAACCGAACAGGCCGGCCGAAGTCTCCGCCGATCCGGCCAGCGCCCGGCGATAGACCGTCACCGTGCGGTCGACCTCGTCCTGCGCCACCGGCAAGGTGGTCAGGCCGGCAAAGCCTTTCAGGATCTCGGTGATCGCCGGACCAGTGTTGGCCCGCTCGACGGTGGTTGCCACCACCAGCCCGGACCCGACTTTCATCGGGCTCAAGAGATAGCTCGACACGCCATAGGAATAGCCCTTCTCCTCGCGGATCACCGAGTTCAGTCGGCTGGAGAAATCGTCGCCGAGCAGATTGGCGACCGCGGTCGATTCCGCGCGCTCGCCCTCGTCGGTGCCGGGCGCCGGCCGCGCCACGAACAGCGCCGACTGGCTGGCGCCGGGCTCGGGCACCAGCAGCACTTTCTGGCCGCCATTGAAATGCGCCGCCGGCGATGGCTCGACCGCATAGCCGGCGGCGTTATCCGCCCACGTGCCGAACGCCTTTTCAAGGCTTGCCGCCACCGTCGCAACCGGCATCGGACCGACGCTGTAGAACGTCACCGCCTTCGGCGTGAACTCCGTCCTGAAGGCGGACCTGGCATCGTCGAGCGAGATCGAGGCCAGCGCCTTGGCCGACCAGTCGATCGCGGCCTTGTCAGGCACCTGTGGAATCAGCGCCGCCTTGGCCGCGCGGCCGGCAACGCCCGGCAGGTCCGCCTCGCGGCCATTGAGCCAGTCGACGGTCTGCGCCATCAGCACGCTCCAGTCGGCTTTGTCGAAACGCGGCTTCAGCACCGCATCGGCAAGCAGACCGACACCTTGGTCCAGTTTTTCCGGCGGCACGCCGAGCGTCATCGCGGTGGTCAGGTATCCGGCCTGATAGCCGACGCTGGCACCGATATCGCTGGTCGCCTTGGCGAAGTCGGCCGAGCCGCGCTCGCCGGCGCCACGCGTTGCCATGCTTGCGGCAAGCTCGAGCAGCCCTTCCTTGCCTTCCGGCACACTGTTCCAGCCGCCGTCGGCGCTGGCCGCCACATAGACCATCGGCGCTTCCGGCATGGTGTAGTGGACGAGCTTGATGCCGTTCGACAGCGTCGCCGTTTCCATGGCGGGCAACGCCGCCGAAGGCGCCTCGCCGGCCTGGTGCTTCGGAATATCGATCGCTGCCCGCTCCGGCGCCGTGAACGGCAGCGGCGTGCCGGACGATCCGATCAGCGCGTCGGGGTAGCCGCCGCGCGGACCCGGCTTCAACACCAGCACGCTTGCATCTTCCGGCCTCAGCAGCCGCTTCATCGTTGCTTCGACATCAGCGACGCTGGCATTGCTGACGTGCGGATCGTCGACCAGCGCGCTTTGCGCGTCGCCGAGAATGTCGGCGTTGTAGGAAACCGTGCCGGCGCGATCCTTCAGCGCTTCGCTGCCGAGCCGCGTGGCCAGCAATATCCCGTTGCGCGCGCGTTCGACATCGGCCGCATCAAGCGGCATCTTCTGGAAATCCGCGAAAGCGGCTTTCATCGCGCCTTCGAGCGCTTCGGGCGTCACGCCTGCCGCCGCGCCGGCCTCGAAGGTGAAGCGGCCGCCAAGCAATCCGCCGGTCCAGCTCGCGTTGGCATAGGTGGCGACGCCCTGTTCCGAGACGAGGCGATTGCGCAGGAAGCCGTATTCGCCATTGCCGAGCACTTCGGCAGCGATGCTGAGCGCGCCATTGTCTGGCGATTGCGCCGCCGGGCCGCTGAAGCCGACCACGACGACGGGGCTCGGCACACGGTCCTCGAGCACCAGCTTGAGTCGCGCCTGCGTCGGCTCGGGCACTGCTGGCCGAGCCACATCGGCGCCGCGCGGCACCCGGCCGAACGTGTTGGCAATCAGCGCCTTGGTGTCATCGACCTTGAGGTCGCCGACCAGCACCAGCACCGCATTGTTGGGCAAATAATAGGTGTTGAAGAAACCGCGCACGTCGTCCAGCGTCGCCGCGTCGAGGTCGGCGACCGAGCCGATGACCATGCGGCTGTAGGGATGCGGTTTCGGGAACAGCCCTGACCAGAAGGCCTCCCAGCCGGATGCGCCGGCCTTGTCCAGCACGTTCTGGCGCATCTCGTTCTTGACCACCGAGCGCTGCAGGTCGAGCTTGGCCTGCGTTACCGAACGGCCGAGATTGGCCATGCGGTCGGCTTCCAGCGACAGGATCATCGGCAGCGACGACGACAGCCCGTCGACATAGAAAACGGTGCCATCCTCGGTGGTCCAGGCATTGATTTCGTTGCCGAGCGCGGCATGGGCGCCGAACACGTTCGGCCAGGCCGGCGTGCCGGAAAACATCAGGTGCTCGAACAGATGCGCGAAACCCGAGCGGCCGGCGGGTTCATTCATCGAACCGACGCGGTAGCGCAGGTTCATCACCACCTTCGGCGCCCGATGGTCAGGCACCAGCACCACCTGCAGCCCGTTGTCGAGCGCATAGGTGACAACAGGCTCGGCCTGTGCGGGAGCTACCGCCCACGCACCGATCAAGATCGCAAGCATCACCGTGAACGCCAGGAAAACCCGCTTCATAATCACCCCCCCAATGCCGATGGCCGCGAACAAGCGCCGCCCATCTCGCCCAGTCCGACCGAAGGGACGCCCATCCCTGCCGGTCAGCGGAAACCTATCGGAATCGATCGGCCCTCGATATGCCAACTTAACAACAGCGTCTGGCTTTTTCGTGTCGGCGTTTCCATGACCCWAGGGTGGTGAAAGGGCTTGGGAGTCCGCATCTGAGTCGCATGCGTGTCCATAGGATTCTATTTTGTCAAATCGCGTTTGATGTCAGATTCAACTGAGGGTAGATTAGACCCGTTTCAGCCGGTCCTAGGG
>NZ_JBFULQ010000331.1:0-6315 GCF_054049815.1 Mesorhizobium sp. P5_C1
GTCGATGGAGATCGCCAAGATCTACAAGAACTCGCATCCGCCATCGATCGATCGCATGCAGTATTTTCGCGACCTGATCACCTTGCAGTCCGAACTGATCAAACTGCAGTCCTGGGTCGCCTATCACAAGAAGAAGCTGGTGGTGATCTTCGAGGGCCGCGACTCCGCCGGCAAGGGAGGCGTCATCAAACGCATCACCCAGCGTCTCAATCCGCGCATCTGCCGCGTCGTCGCCCTTCCGGCGCCGACCGAGCGCGAGAAGTCGCAATGGTATTTCCAGCGCTATGTGCCACATCTTCCGGCCGGCGGCGAGATCGTGCTGTTCGACCGCTCCTGGTACAACCGCTCCGGCGTTGAACGGGTGATGGGTTTTGCCGAGCCCGATCAGGTCGAAGAATTCTTCCGCGACGTGCCGGAGTTCGAGCGCATGCTGGTCCGCTCGGGCGTCACCGTGGTCAAATACTGGTTCTCGATCACCGACGAGGAGCAGCAGATGCGCTTCCTGATGCGCATCCATGATCCGATGAAGCAGTGGAAGCTGTCGCCGATGGACCTGCAGTCGCGCGTTCGCTGGGAACAGTACACCAAGGCCAAGGAAGAGACCTTCGCCCGCACCAACATTCCCGAGGCGCCCTGGTTCATCGTCGAGGGCAACGACAAGAAGCGGGCGCGGCTGAACTGCATCGACCATCTGCTCAAGCAGTTGCCGTATGAAGAGGTGCCGCACGAGGAGATCACGCTGCCCGAGCGCGTCTTCAATCCCGAATACGAGCGCCAGACGCTGCCGCGCGAACTCTACGTGCCTGAGAAGTATTGACTGTCTGGGGTTGCTAAATCCCCCCCTCTCGTGGGGGAGATGTCCGGCAGGACAGAGGGGCACGGGAAGGATCGCGGCGTAGGCTACGCGTCTGAAACCTAAGCCCGTTTGATCACCACATGCGTGGCGAGCGCCGTCGCCACCTGCTCGCTGCACTGATAGCCAAGCTTGGGCATGTCCAGGCCGGTAAAGAGATTCTCGCCCGCACCGAGCAGCAGCGGCGAGATCGCCAGATGCATCTCGTCGATCAGTTTCTCCTGCAGATATTGCCGGATGGTCGCGACGCCACCGCCGACCCGCACGTCCTTGCCATTCGCCGCCGCCTTCGCCTGTTCAAGCGCCGAATGGATGCCGTCGGTGATGAAGTGGAAAGTAGTACCGCCCTCCATCGTGATCGGCGCCCGCTCGTGGTGGGTCAGCACGAAGACCGGCACATGGTAAGGTGGGTTGTCGCCCCACCAGCCTTTCCAGCTGTCGTCAGGCCATTCGCCGCGGATCGGCCCGAACATATTGCGGCCGAGGATCCAGGCGCCGACATTCTCGAAGCTGCGCGCCGCGAACGCCTCGTTGGTGTCGGTGGTGCCGCCCTCCTGTCCGAGCACCATCTTGCGGAAGGTGCGGGTGTCGACAAACCATTTATGCAGATCTTCGCCACCGACGCCGAGGGGATTTTGCAGAGTCTGATCGGGACCGGCTCCGTAGCCGTCGAGCGACAGTGTGAAAGCATTGACGCGAAGTTTGGACATGAAAGCCTCCTCCATAACCAGTTGCGCAAAGGAGTAGCAAACTGATTGCGAAATGCAAGCAGTTTATATGGATGCAGCAAACCCCGGCGATTGGTCCAAYGACCTTCGCTGGGGCTCCCGACCGGACACTGGAAATTGTCATTGATATCGAGAGGCCGCCGGGCATTGCCGCGACCGGCCATCGGTGGGAAGAGAAAACTATCCCTTCAGCATCGTTGCCACTTCGGGCGCGAAATAGGTCAAAATGCCGTCGCAGCCGGCGCGCTTGAAGGCCAGCAGGGATTCCAGCATCGCCTTCTCGCCATCGATCCAGCCATTGGCGCCGGCGGCCTTGATCATCGAATATTCGCCTGACACCTGGTAGGCGAAGGTCGGCATCTGGAATTCATCCTTCAGCCGCCGGATGATGTCGAGATAGGGCAGGCCGGGCTTGACCATCAGCATGTCGGCGCCCTCGGCGATGTCCTGTTCGGCCTCGCGCACCGCCTCGTCGGAATTGGCGTGGTCGATATAATAGGTCTTCTTGTCGCCCTTGAGCAGGCCGGCGGTGCCGACCGCCTCACGATAGGGACCATAGAAGGCCGAGGCGAACTTGGTCGCATAGGACATGATCGCCACGTCCTGGAAACCGTTGGCGTCGAGTGCGTCGCGGATGGCGCCGATGCGGCCGTCCATCATGTCGGACGGCGCGATGATGTCGGCGCCGGCTGCCGCCTGGATCACGGCCGCGGCGGTCAGCTGTTCCACCGTCTCGTCATTGACGATGATGCCGTCGCGCAGGATGCCGTCATGGCCATGGCTGGTGAACGGATCGAGCGCGGCATCGGTGATGATGCCGATCTCCGGCACCGCGTCCTTTATCGCCCGGGTGGCGCGGTTGATGACGTTGTCGGGGTCGAGAATGTGCGAACCGGTCTGGTCGCGCAGGGAGATATCGACATTGGGGAAGGTGGCGAGTGCGGGAATGCCGAGCTTTGCCGCGCGTTCGGCCTCCTTGACGGCGAGATCGATCGACAGGCGGAAGACGCCCGGCATGGCGGCGATCGGCTCGCGCACTTGTCTGCCGTCGACGACGAAGATCGGCCAGATCAGGTCGTCGACCGTAAGCCGGTTCTCCTGCACGAGGCGGCGCGACCAGTCGGCCTTGCGCATGCGGCGCAAGCGGCGGCTGCCGGTGATGTCATCGACGCTGCGCGTGCCGGCTGGCTTTGCCGGTGTGAATTTGTTCATCGCCGTCGGGGTGAATTTGTTCATCGCCAAAACTCTCGTTCGGCGGCTTTTACCACGAGCCCTTGCCGCTGACCAATGCAACACGTTTGTGCCAGCGATCAGGTCGAGGTCTATTCCGGTTGCCCATTGCCCGACAGGATCTGCGCCGCGCCCCTCATGGCGACGCGGAAAGCCTCGTCGAAGGAAACGCCGCGCACCTGCCAGGTGTAGGTCTTGCCGGCCATGGCCAGCCGCCAGTCGGCAATCCAGCCGAACTCCTTGTCGCTCCACACGATGCTGCCGGAGAGTGCCTGATCGGCGCCGGCCTTTTTCGCAACCATGTCCAGCATTGCCATGTCCGCGTCGCGCAGTGTCCTGTCGTCCAGCCCAGCCTGCGACAGCAGCGCTGCGGTGAGGAAAGTCACCCGCATGGCGAGCGGCGCTGCGGCATTGCTGAACGATTCGCGCATCAGCACGCCGCGCTCGTCATCGGCATCGAGCGCGAAATGCCTGATGTCGCGCTCGGCCGCCAAAAACACCGCCAGCCGTGGCCGCTCGGTCAGCCACGGCCTGCTGCCGAGCGAGGCCAGCACCGGATCGATCACCGCCGGCCTGTACTGGCAATAGAGATTGTGAGGCCGGTCGTACGTGCCTTGATCATCATGGTTGGGAATGCCTTCCATTCGGTCGCGGTAGCGGAAGCTGGCGACGAAGCTGCCGGCCTTGTCGCGCAGTGCCGTCATCTCCGGTTTCGCCGGCAGGCGCTGATCGCCGGAAACCCGGACCAGGACCGCGTCGAGGCAGAACTTGAAGCCGACCTCGCGATGCTTTTCATACTTACCGTTGACGATGGTCTGCGACTGATAGAGATCCTCGAGATCGGCCGCCCTGGCCAGGCCATTGATGGCCCAGAAGGTCAGCAGGCCACCCAGAACAAGTGCGAGGCGCAAAAACTGCGGCATGGCTCACCGTTCGCTTCTAGACCCGTCGTCGATATATGGCGGCCATGCAAGGTCAGGGCCGGTTCTGAAGAACGATACGTTGTTGGTGAAAATGCTGGCAGGGGCAAGCCTGATCATGCGCCCGTCTGGATGTTCGATCTGGGCCACGTTGTCGATGAACCACTCGTTCCAGCTTGCTTCGGGGCCGAGATATTTGTGAAGGAGCCGTTTGAAGCGGTCTGGCGACATCGGTTCGATGGTTGCGGTGCCGCGCAGTCCGAGGTGCAGCAAGATGCCGCCATTGTTGTCGAAGTGAACAATTTCCACCGCGCAGCGCGGGTCTCTTTCAAGATGCTTTACCGCGCTTCCATCCGATGACCCGAGAAGCCAGATCGCACCGTCCTCCCAGATGAACCACACTGGCGCGTTGCGCGGCGCGCCGTCCGCGCTGACGGTCGCCAAATTCGCCATTAGCGGGCGACTGAGAACATCGTCCGGGTCGAACTCTCGCGGCATCGCCAAATAATCTCCCAATAGGCTCACAGACGGATGGTTGCACCCATTCGGCCGCGACGCAAAGGATGGCGCCTTGCCTCTCTTGAAATGCAAACTGACCCGACATCGACCGGGCTTGGCATTGACGCACCCATGCGCCACGCTTTAGCACTTCAATCCCGGCGGCGCGGGGGAGGGATTCTTTCACGATGGATTTTGGCGGAGGCGACGAGATCCGCTTCGAACATCTGGGCCGGGCCGGCGTCGTCACATTGACGCGACCGCAGGCGCTCAATGCCGTCACGCACCGCATGATCCGGGCGCTCGACGCTGCTCTTTGCGCCTGGGAGACCGACCAGGGCGTCGATGTCGTTGTCGTCAAGGCCGAGGGCAGGGCGTTTTCGGCGGGCGGCGACATCCTGCATATCTACGAGGCTGGCCGGGCTGGAAAGCCGCCGGTCGAGTTCTTCGCCGACGAATACCGGCTCAACGCCCGTATCAACAGCTTCAAGAAACCTTACGTCGCGCTGATCGACGGCATCGTCATGGGCGGCGGCGTCGGTATCTCCTTCCACGGCTCGCACCGGGTGATGACCGAAAATGCCCAGTTCGCCATGCCCGAAGTCGGCATCGGCTTTTTCCCGGATGTCGGCGCCAGCCATTTGCTGCCCGATCTCGGCGGCTCCTTCGGCATGTATCTGGCGCTGACCGGCAATCGCATCCGCTATGGCGACGCGCTGTGGTCAGGGCTCGCCACCCACACCATCAAGGCCGAGGACCAGGGCGGCTTCCTCGACCGGCTAACGCTGACCGGCGATCCGGAATCGGTGTTGCGCGGTTTCTTCGTCCAGGCAAAACGGGAAACCGACAGGCCGACGCTGGAGGCGATCGTCCGTCATTTTTCGCAACCATCCCTCAAGGCTGTCATCGACAGCCTGGAACAGGCGGCAGGCGCCGACGAGTTCGCGGCCAAGACGCTGGCGACGATCCGGACGCGTTCTCCGACCAGCCTGCGCGTCGCCTGGCGCCAGATCAGCGCCGGGCTGACCATGTCCATGGACGCCTGCATGAAGATGGAGTTCCGCATCCTCAACCGGATGCTGGCCGGCCACGATTTCTACGAAGGCATCCGCGCCGCCATCATCGACAAGGGCTCGAAGCCGCAATGGCGGCCGGCGAGCCTCGGCGCGGTCAGCGAGGCGGATGTCGACGCCTATTTCGCCTCGCTCGGCGAGCGGGAGCTCGACCTGTGAGCGAGGTGACCTCCAGACGCGTCGTGCTGCAGCCCTCGGGCGTGGAGCTGATCTTCGCCTGGTTCCAGCGCGTCGTCGCCGGCTACTGCCTGCTGTTCGGCATTCTCTACTGGATCAGGCTGATCGGCTTCTATCCGGGCTCGTTGTGGCGCTTCGACCTTATGCCGGTGCACTGGCAGGTGGCGGCGGTGATGCTTGCCGTGTTTTTCCCCTTCGCGGCGGCCGGCCTGTGGATGCTGGCGTCCTGGGGGCCTGTGATCTGGTTTATCTGCGCGGTGACCGAGACGGTCATGTATGCCGGTTTTCCCGAGCTTTTCGGCCACCGCATGCTCATCGTCGTCTCGCATGCGGTCGTGGCGCTGCTTTATATCGCTTTCCGCGTGATCATCTGGCTGCAGAAACGACCGGTGCGGCACTAACCCCTTGAGCCCATTGGCGCCCTGGCGGCTGCCTCAATTCGGCCCCGCAATTGTTGGCTAAATCTTTAGGTTAATTATCCTTGCTCGGGAGACCGTTCGTTAAGCCTCTTTCGAAACCTCTTACCGGTAAGCTCTTGTTAGCCCTAGCGTTTAAGTCGAATTTTATGAGTATTCGATAGTGTCGCGATCAAGGTGAAAAACAAAAAATCACCAGGGCGACAAACGAGAGGCAAAGACAATGATCAATTCGCGTCCGGCGGCGAAGACCGCCAACGTATCCGACGACCGCCGCGAGGCTATCCGCTCGCTGTACATGGAATCGCTGCAGCTTGTAGAGCGGCTGCACCGCCGCCTGCTTGACGTGATCAAGGACGAGTTCGACCGCAACGGCCGCTCCGATATCAATGCCATCCAGGCGCTGCTGCTGTTCAACAT
>NZ_JBFULQ010000332.1:0-6309 GCF_054049815.1 Mesorhizobium sp. P5_C1
CAACTGCCCGTTCTTCATAGCAGAAACAGACACGCGGCGTAAAATTTATCAGATGCCGATCTTCGCCGCCGGACCTCGCGGCGATTGCACAAATACGTGAAGAGACCTGTGCCTGGAGAGGGGCGGAGCCCGCCCTGACCTGCCCGATGGCGCATCCGGCATGGCCAACTCGACTGTCCGCGCGGATTGTCTTGTTGAGCCGGAAAAGAGAATTGCTTCCAGATGGGAAGATGATGGTCTAAAAGCGTCTCCTCCCGCCGACTGAAAGGCTGACCATGGCACTGAGAGCCGACGACCTGATCGACCGCCGCCGCTTGCGGCGCAAGCTGACATTCTGGCGGATTGCCGCCATCGGCATCGTGGCACTTGGGGTGATTGCACTTTCAACCTGGTTCTATGGCGACGATTTCACCGGCTCGGCCGTCGACCATATCGCCAAGGTCAAGATCGAAGGCACCATCACCGAGGACGAGGAACTCATCAAGCGGCTGGAAACCATCCGCCAGTCGTCGAAGGTGAAAGGCGTGATCTTGTCGATCGATTCGCCTGGCGGCACCACGGTCGGCGGTGAATCGGTCTATGAGGAGGTGCGCAAGCTGGCCGCCGACAAGCCGGTGGTCGCGGAAGTCGGCACGCTTGCCGCATCGGCGGGCTACATGATCGCCAGCGCCGCCGATCACATCGTTGCCCGCAAGACCTCGATCGTCGGCTCGATCGGCGTGCTGATCCAGTATCCTGATGTCAGCGGCCTGATGGACAAGCTCGGCGTCAAGCTTGAGGAAGTGAAATCCTCGCCGCTGAAAGCCTCGCCATCTCCCTTCAAGCCGACCAATGACGACGAGCGCGCCATGGTCCGCAAGCTCATCCTCGACAGCTACGACTGGTTCGTCGGCATCGTCGCCGAGCGCCGCAAGATGACCCGCGAGCAAGCGCTGGCGCTCGCCGATGGCTCGATCTTCACCGGCCGCCAGGGCGTCGCCAACGGGCTGATCGATGCTGTCGGCGGCGAGACCGAGGCGGTCGGCTGGCTGGCGACCAAGGGCGTCGATGCCAAACTGAAGGTCGTCGAGTGGAAGGATACGCAACGGCGCGGCGGCTTTTTGTTCTCGAAAGCGATGGCGCAAACCATCGGCAGCGCGCTCGGCCTGCCCGCCTACAGCGGCGATGTCATTCATGAACTCGGCGCCGACCGCTTGTTTCTTGACGGTCTCGTTTCCGTCTGGCACCCTTGAGATGCCGTTTGGGGCAAGTGAAAAAGCAAATAAAATCATCCTCATAATTTTGACCGTACTGCTTTCACGGGGACCCGTCTGATGATCAAGTCCGAACTTGTGCAGATTATTGCCACGCGCAATCCGCATCTTTTCCTGCGCGACGTCGAAAACATCGTCGGCGCGATCTTCGATGAGATCACCGACGCTCTTGCCGAAGGCAATCGCGTCGAGCTGCGCGGCTTCGGTGCATTTTCGGTGAAAAACCGTCCCGCCCGCACCGGCCGCAATCCACGCACCGGCGAGTCCGTCGAGGTCGAGGAGAAATGGGTGCCGTTCTTCAAGACCGGCAAGGAGCTGCGCGAAAGGCTGAACGGCGGCAAGTAGGCGCCGCGTCAGCGCCAGACAGCCTTTCCGACGGAAAACATCATGTTCAATCGCTTCATGCTCATCGTGGTCTTCGTGCCCCTGGCGATCATCCTGATCGCGCTCGCCGTCGCCAATCGCGAACTGGTCGCCTTCACGCTGGACCCGTTCAACCCCGGCAATCCAAAGCTGACGCTGACCTTGCCGCTGTTCATCTTCCTGTTTTTGGCGCTCGCCATCGGCATGGTCGTTGGCAGCCTGGCAACCTGGGTCAAGCAGGGCCGCTACCGCAAGCTGGCGCGCCAGCGTGGCGTCGAAGCCGAGAACCTGCGCCAGGCGGTCAGCCGCGCGCCGGCGGCACCACAGGGATCTGCCCAAGGATCGGCCCAAGGATCGGCATTGCCAAAGCCGACCACTTGAACCGCCGGTCGGCAGCTTTCTTTCCGCGGAGTTTTCCATGCTGACCATTTCGGCCGCCGAGGTCGATCATGCACTGACCTTTTCCGGACTGGTGGACACGCTGCGCGCCGCGTTTCGTGACGGTGCGGTGCAGCCGGTCAGACATCATCACTCGGTCGAACGGCCCGACGGCGCCGCCTCGACACTGCTTTTGATGCCGGCATGGACCGACTTCAACGCTGCCGGCACATCGGCCAGTGGTCACATCGGCGTCAAGATCGTCACCGTCTCGCCTGACAACAACACCATCGGCAAGCCTGCGGTGATGGGGCTCTATCTGCTGCTCAATGGCGCCACCGGCGAACCCGAAGCCTTGATCGACGGCCAACGGTTGACGCAGTGGCGCACCGCCTGCGCCTCGGCGCTGGCCGCTTCCTATCTCGCCCGCGAGGACGCCTCGCGGCTGCTCGTGGTCGGCGCCGGCGCGCTGTCGCCCTTCCTCGCCAAGGCGCATTGCGCCGTGCGGCCGATCAAGACCATCCGCATCTGGAACCGCACCCCTGCCAATGCCGAGAAGGTCGCAGCCGACCTGCGCGCCGAAGGCTTCACGGCCAGCGCGGCAAGCGATCTCGATGCCGAACTTGGGCAGGCCGACATCGTCTCCTCGGCGACGATCACCACGACACCGCTGATCAAGGGCGCATTGTTGCAGCCGGGAAGCCATGTCGACCTGGTCGGCGGCTTTACCCCGACGATGCGCGAAAGCGATGATGACGCGATCGCGCTTGCCCGCGTCTATGTCGACACCCGCGCCGGCGCCACCAAGGAGGCTGGCGACATCGTCCAGCCTCTGGCCTCCGGCGTGCTGAAGCCGGACGCCATTGTCGCCGACCTGCACGAATTGACGCGCGGTCAGAAGAAGGGTCGCGAGAGCGCCAGTGAGATCACGCTGTTCAAGTCGGTTGGCGCAGCCCTCGAGGACCTTGCCGCCGGCATTGCCGTCTACAAGGCGCTCGTGGCTTAGTTCACCGCCGCAGCCGTTTGGCGCCCATCGCCTCTGCGATCAGCGAAAAATCATGCGCGCTGATTTCGAAAAGGCCGAAGCGCAGTTGATAACCCCAGTTGGACTTGCCGGCGCTGAAGTCCAGTCTGTCGAGCAACGGCTTGATCGATGTTTCCTCTGCCTCTGCCCAGGCGACATCGCGGCGGAACGGCGTGAAGCCGGCGCCCATATCGCCCTGATAGGGCTCGCCTTCCCGCACCGTGCCGATTGCCGTGAACGCTTGCAGGCCGTCTTTTTCGCCGAGAATGGTGGTTGGCGAATAATAGGCGATGCCGTCACCAGGCTTGACGCGGCGCAGGGGTGCTGCCTTGCCGTGATTGACCTGCATGAAGCCGCCCTGGCGCCCGTGCCGGACATGTTCGGCCGACGCCACCGCAATCCAATGCGCACTCATTTCTGTCCCCCATTGGCTTGTTCCCCATCGGAGGGCCAGTAAACGCGCAGGCGATGATTGTCGGGATCGAGCGCGACGAAGGTGCGGCCGAAATCCATGTCGGTCGGCGTCTGCAGGATCTTCAGCCCTCGTCCGGCCCAGTCGGCATGGGCGGCATCTACTGCGTCCGGCGTATCCAGCGCAAAGACGATTTCGGCGCCGCCGCCTGCCGCGGCTGCGGCCGGCTCCACCGTATGACGCGACCAGAGGCCGAGCTTGAAGCCCGCGTCGAGCACGAACAGCACGAAGGTCGGCGAACTTTCGACGGGCTCGCGACCGAGCAGCGCGCTATAGAAGGTGCCGCTCCGCTGCGGCTGATCGACATAGAGGATGACGAAATTCGGGGCGATCATGTCTGCTCTCCAAGGTTCAGTGTTTCAACTTGGCGACCATAGAATGAGCTACTGTCAGATTCTGGCAGCAGTCGTCACGAGCCACGCGGTCACGAACTGCGCGGCTTGTCGAGCGTTGCCCGCCATGCCTTGAGCAGTGCCTGGCGACGGCGCGGATAGCGCGTGTCGGTGGCGTTGAGGCCGGATATCCGATCGGTGCGAAAATGCCGGAAATCCTGGCGCATCTCGCACCACGCCACCACGACCCGCACCTTGTCGAAGAACCCCAGCGCAAACGGCCAGACCACCCGTTCGGAGGCCGCGCCGCCTGCGTCGCGGTACAAAAAGCCGAGCTTGCGCTCGTTGCGGATCGCCTGCCGCACCAGGCCGAGGTCGATGCCCTCGATGACTGCTGCGGGAGGCCCGACCAGCAGCGTGCTCGCATCGAGATCCTCGCGCAAATCATCCGGCAGCACGGCGGCGATTTTGGCCAGCGCGTTGGCGGCGGCCGCCGACAGACGCTGGTCCGGCTGCTTGGCGACCCAGCGCGAGCCGAGCACGATGGCTTCGATCTCCTCGTCGCTGAACATCAGCGGCGGCAGCATGAAGCCGGGCTTGAGCACATAGCCCAGTCCCGCCTCACCCTCGATCGGTGCGCCCTGGCCCTGCAGCGTGGCGATGTCGCGGTAGAGCGTGCGGATCGAAATCCCGAGTTCATCGGCCAACGCCTGCCCGCTCACCGGCCGGCGGTGCCGGCGCAACGTCTGGATCAGGTCGAGCAAGCGTTCAGAGCGGGACATGATTCTCCGGCCTTTGTTGTCTCCACGATAATGCATCTCGTTCGGACGTGTGCAGTGGTCCAAGCCGCGACATCAGAGATGGAATACCTTGACTTCGTTGCCGCGTTCCAAGGCCTTGTTGGCGACGAACATCTGCGTCTTCGACATGTCGACTTCACGGTCGGCAAGGACGCGCAACATCGCCTCCAGCCGCCTCAGTGCGATCGCCTTGTTGCGGTGTTGCGATCGCTCGTTGCGTGCCGTGACGACAATGCCTGTCGGCAGGTGAACGGCACGCACCGCACTGTCGGTGGTGTTCTGATGCTGTCCGCCAGGACCACCAGCCCGCAAGGTTTCGAACCGGACATCGGACAGTGCGACCGACACGGCGGCGGCCACCGCCAAATCCACGGTCTGCACGCCGACGAACCAGTTCTGCCGTTTGTGGCCCCGCCGCACCGGGCTCTTGAAGACGAACTTGACGGTGCCGCAATATTCCTCGGCAAGTGCCTCGGCGTTGCGCCCCTCAAGGCTGAGTATGGCGGATTTGGCGCCATGCCGGTCCGGTTCGTGACCAAGCGTAACTTCGATCGCATAGCCAAGCCTGCCGGCTTCGCTCTTGATTATGTCGACCAGAGCCATCAGGGCGATGCGGCATTCCACCGGCCCGCTGCCCGATGTGAGAAGCATGTCAATCGCGGCCATGATCCGCCCTCCTCGATGCGCGTTCACGCGATGGCTTCTTGCGCGTCCGGTCGAGCGGGCCGTCTATCGCCTTCTTGTAAGTCACCAGCGGTTTCATCGCCGCCAGCGTCACGACCAAGCCGGCATCGGCGAGATCTTGCACCACTTGCCCAGCGTCCTTGTAGGCCGAAGCCGCTTCCTCGATGACCAGGTTACGGTCATCGCAGATCAGCTGCCCTCCCCACACGTTCCTCAGCAAGGCGTCGCGCTCCGACCTGTTGCGCCTCGTGCGGCCATGCATGGTGGCGCGGTCGTATTTGCGCCCGGCGCCATGCGAAATGCCGCCCAGCGATGGACCCGTTCCGTCGAGCGCCCGCACGACATAGCTCAGGTTGGCACGCGAACCCGCGATCGGCGCGATATCTCCCATCCGCACCGCGGCCGACCCCTTGTGATGGACGAAACCATCGGCCCGGTCGCGGACTAGATTGTGCGGTACATCAGCCACCACCCGAACTTCGCTGCGCAAGGCGCTTGCCGCACGCTCGGCGATCAGCCTGCGGTTGAGCGATGCCCAGGTGACGCAGAGATCATGCTGGCGGCGCCAGTTCCTTCCCTCGGCGGACTGCGGATCAAGCCCGGCGATGAACGCGGATTGAAGGTCGAGCATCTGCCCGAACACAAAGGCACCAAGCCCACGCGAGCCGGAATGCACCAGTAGATAAAGCTTCTGGCGGTCGAACAGGTTTTCACCAGCCGCATCGATCGCCTGGTCGACCGCCTGCAGCTCGCAGAAATGATTGCCGCCGCCGATCGTGCCCAAGGCATCGGGGTAGAGATCCAGCGGCAGGTCCGCGCCAGCGAGCGCCGCATGCGGGTCGATATCCTCCGCTTCGATCTGGCGCAGGCATTCGACGGCCTTGTCGATCCTGAGTTTGCGCAGCGGCAGATCGAGCTCGAACAGCGACATGCCGCAGCCAATGTCATTGCCGATCAGCTGCGGATGCAGCCGTTCCGACAACACCGCAATCCCGGTCGGCCC
>NZ_JBFULQ010000333.1:0-6247 GCF_054049815.1 Mesorhizobium sp. P5_C1
CACCACCGCCGCCAATGCCGTCTTCCGCACGCCGTCGGCTGTCTCCATGCAGATCAAGAAGCTGGAGGACATTCTCGGCCGCTCGGTGTTCGCGCGCGACGCCCGCTCGGTGTCGCTCACCACGGATGGCGAAATGCTGCTCGGCTATGCCCGCAGGCTGCTGTCGATCAACCGCGAGGTGGTGTCGAAATTCATCATTCCCGAGATTGTCGGCGTTGTCCGGCTCGGCTCGCCGGATGACTATGGCGAGCGCGTGCTGCCGCATGTGCTGAAGCGTTTTGCGCAATCGCATCCGTCGATCGCGGTCGATGTCACCATCGACCAGAGCAGCAATCTGCGCCGACGCATGGACGACCGGGCGCTCGACATCACGCTCTTGACCAATTCCTACAAGACCAGTGCGCTCGGCGCCGAGGTTCTGCTCACCGAGCCGATCGTCTGGGCCGGTGCCAAGGGCGGCTGCGCGCATCTGCGCGAACCCTTGCCGGTATCGCTCTGGGAAGAGGGCTGCGCCTGGCGGGCCGGCGCACTTGAGGCGCTTGGACGCGAAGGCCGCAACTATCGCATCGCCTATATGAGTGCGCACACGGCCGGCCAGCGCGCCGCGATCATGTCCGATCTCGCCGTGGCGCCGCTGCCGAAGTCATTCCTCGGCAACGACATGGTCGAACTCTGCCCGAAGGACGGGATGCCCGACATCGGCACTTACAATCTGGCGATGGTGGTGGCGCCGGACGCCAGCGCGCCGGTCAAGGCCGTTGCCGACCATATCCGCGCGACCTTCGAAGTGTTCCGGGAAACCGGCAAATTCTGATGCGCCGGCTGTGAACCGCGTTTCGGTGCTCAGCGATCTTATCACATGTGGGAAGCCGATTGATGTTCTGGCTGCAAACGTAAGCGACCTGGGTTGGTCCGAGACGCCAGTGGTCGTCCTGACCACTGATCATATTTTGAGTGTGCTCCGACGGTTCCAGGAAGGAGAGCTCACCGCTGCGGACGTGGAGGCCTGGGCAGATCTGATCGAATGCAGGGAAGATATCGACTACCAGCCAGGGCGAGATGAAGCGATAGTGGAAGCAATTTTCGTGCTGGCCAATCCGGTGTTGAATGGTTCGCTAGATGAAGCCTTGACCGACCAGGTGATCGCCTCGATCTCGGCTTGACCAAAGGTTTTTTCCCCGGCCAGGAAGGTCACGATGGCGTCGCGCGCCCGCCGTGCTTCAGGCATGTCGATCAGTGGCCAAACGTGGAACATACCCTCCTCGTAGACGACCTCGACCTCGACGCCGACGGCGCGCGCCTTTTGCGCGAAGATCAGATTGTCAGGACTGAGGAGGTCGTGCGAGCCGGTTAGGAGCAGCGTTTTAGGCAGCACCGAGAGGTCGCCATAAAGCGGGCTGATGTGCCAGTCGCTGCGATCGTAGCCGGCGCTGTAGAGCCGGACAGCCTCCATCCCGCCCGAAATGCCCAGCCAGGGGTCGCGGCGTTCGGCCTCGAACACTTCGGGGTTGGAAAGCGACATGTCGAGGCCGGGCGAAATCAGCACATGGCGCGACGGCATGGGCAGGGCCTGTTCCGCGGCCATCATGGTCAGCACGACGGCCATGTTGCCGCCGGCGGAATCGCCCATGAAGACGATATCCTCGGCCTCCGTCTCGTCGAGCATCCGGCGGTAGACGTCGCCGACCATGCCGAACATGGCGTGGAAATCGTGTTCGGGAGCGATGGGATAGATCGGCACGGTGATGCCGTAGCCCAGCCGGTTGGCCATGTCGGCGATCAGGTGCCAGTGATAGGGCGTGATTTCAAAGACATAGGCGCCGCCGTGCAGGTAGAGCATCCGCTTCTGCTCGCCGGCCTTGGGTGCGATTTCATAGACGGGGAAGCCATCGACCGTATGCATCTGGATGTCGAGATGCTGATGCAGTGAGGCGGGCGGCTGGTGGGTCTCGGTCTTGCGCGCGGCAGCGATCCACCGCTGCAGGTTTTCCGGGCTGGAAAACGCCTTCTTGCGGCTGTACCGGAGCACGAAGGACACGACGTGGCTTTTCAAACTTGGCATGCGGATACACGAACTTCGGCGGCAGCCGACTAAGAGAATTCCCCTCTCTGGCGAACATCGTGCCGTGGCCGAAAATGTCAAGTTATACGCTATGTCTACACGGTGGTGTGATCCGCGCCGTGGTGCTTGCGCCGACGATCAACGCCGCAGCAGAAGCGCGGCGCGCAGCCGAGTGTTGCCAGGCGCCGAGGCCGCATGGGGGCTCCGACGCCTGACGAGCAGTTTGCATTTGTCGGCGAATGTCATCAGCGCGCCGTACCCAGAAGCAGCGAGATGAGCGCGGCCTGCGGGTCGTTTGGCGGCGATGCCGGCCAACCAATGTCCTTCTGGACATGCGGCGGCAGGCTGTTCATGGCCCGGATCGACTTCTTCCTGTCGTGGGCAAACTTGATGGCCGCACCATAATGGCCGAGGCTTTCGAACATCGACATTTTGGTTTCCTCCGGAAGGTCACTGCGGCAGGAAGACATTTCCGGCCGGCCTTCGACGCTGGCTTAAATGCGCCGCGCATGTTTCCAGCGGATTTCACGAAAACAACGCTTCCGTTTCCGGATCAGCAGATCCGGAAACATTTGCATACAAATGAGTTGGTGAGGCTGGCGACCTGGGCGCGCCCGCTTATTTCCGGCCGCGCCGGGCGGCGTGGCCCTCGCGCGAACGCCGGCGCGGAGCGGCGTCGCCGGCGACACCGTCCTCGCTGACCGTCTTGCGCGGCGGCAGTTTCACCGCCGCCGACAGTTTCGGGAACGGGTCGACCTTGTTGGGCAGCGCCATGGCGTAGACGAAATGCTCCTGGAATTTCGGTTCCAGCGCGGTCTCGATCTTCTCGATCTTGCTGACCGTGTCCTCGATCTCGCGGCGATAGCCGCGGTTGAGCAGCGCCATGCGCGCACCGGCGCCGGCGGCGTTGCCGACGGCCGAGACCTTGTCGAGATCGCAGTCCGGGATCAGGCCCAGCACCATGGCGTATTTCGGATCGATGAAGGAACCGAAGGCGCCGGCGAAATGGATGCGGTCGACATGATCGGTGTTCTGCTTTTCCATCAACAGCTTGGTGCCCGCGTAAAGCGCAGCCTTGGCGAGCTGGATGGCGCGCACGTCGGTCTGGGTGATGGTGATCTTTGGCTCGCCTTCCTTCAGCACGTAGGAGAAGGTGCGGCCATTGGCGGTGACGCGCGGCGAGCGGGCGGCAAGTCCGCCGTCGATGACACCGTCCTCGGAGATGATGCCGGAGAGATACATCTCGGCGACGACCTCGATGATGCCGGAGCCGCAGATGCCGGTGACGCCGGTCGCCTGCACGCTGTCGAGGAAGCCAGCCTCGTCGGACCACAATTCCGAGCCGATGACGCGGTACTTCGGCTCGAGCGTGTCGGGGTCGATGCGCACGCGCTCGATGGCACCAGGCGCGGCGCGCTGGCCGCCGGAGATTTCCGCGCCCTCGAAGGCGGGGCCGGTGGGCGAGGAGGCGGCGACGACGCGCGTGCGGTTGCCAAGCACGATCTCGGCATTGGTGCCGACGTCGACGATCAGCATCATCTCGTCTTGGCGATGTGGGCCTTCCGACAGCGTCACCGCTGCCGCATCGGCGCCGACATGGCCGGCGATGCAAGGCAGCATGTAGAGCCGGGCTCCCTGGTTGAGCTTCAGGCCGATATCGGATGCCTTGACGTGCACCGCGCCCGAAACGGCCAGCGCAAAAGGCGCGCCGCCAAGCTCGGTCGGGTCGATGCCGAGGAACAGATGGTGCATGATCGGATTGCCGACGAAGACGGAATCCAGGATGTCGTTGCGGTGGACATTGCCTTCGGCGCAGACCTTGTCGACCAGGCCGGAGATCGCTTCGCGCACGGCGACCGTCATGCCTTCGCGACCGTCGGGGTTCATCATCACGTAGGAGACCCGGCTCATCAGGTCCTCGCCGAAGCGGATCTGCGGGTTCGACGTGCCCGACGAGGCGGCGACGCGGCCCGACAGCAGCGACACCAGATGCATGGCAATGGTGGTCGAGCCGATATCGCAGGCCAACCCATAGGCTTCGTTCTTAAGGCCCGGCCACAAAGCGATGACGCGTGCGGTCTCCGAGTCGGCATCCTTGTAGATGGCAGCGGTGGCGGTCCAGCTGCCCTTGCGCAGAATGCCTTGCACTTGCGGCAAGAGATAAAAATCGAAGTCCAGGCTCTTGAGGTTCCAGTCCTTCATCAGGGCGATCTTGAGGCGGTCGAGATCCCCGAGCGGCTTATGCATGTCGGGCTCTTCGATTTCGACATAGCACATGCGGATTGCCGCATCGCGGGCGATCACCCTGGTGTCGGCATCCTTGCGGATGGTCTGCGCGTTGATGACCGTGTCCTGAGGCACGTCGATGACGAGGTCGCCGAGGATCTGCGCCGAGCAAGAGAGGCGGCGCCGTTCGGGCAGGCCGCGCACGCGCTCGTAGCGCTCTTCCTTGGCGCCCTTGGGCGAGATGTGGTCGTTGGAGGAGACGATCTTGTGCTTGGCGAAATTGCCTTCCTGCACTTCGATCTGGCAGCGCCCACAGGTAGCGCGTCCGCCGCAGACGCTTTCGACATAGACGCCGAGCTGGCGCGCGGCATCGAGCACCGGCGTGCCGACAGGAAACCGCCCGCGCTTGCCCGACGGCATGAACAGCACGAGCGGATCGGTGATGTTGGCAGGTGAATTCATGCTTGCACGCGTCTCGATGACGATTGTCGATGCCGTTTAACGGATCGTTTCGCTATTGGGCGGAATGTTTGATGGTCCAGAGGCCAATCATGTCCGATCTCCTCCTGTCCGCCATAACAACCGCTTTTACCATGGTGCGCCTGCTGCGCGGCCCATGGCTGCGCAATCCGCAATATCTGGCGTCCGGTATCGTCGGCGCGATTGTCGGAGCATTGCTGCTCCACGGGTTCTGGCCGGCCGCCGATGCCGACTTCATTGTCGGCGGGCTGACCGGCATTTTCGGGTCGTGGGCGGGAATGGTGCTGTTCGACGCCATTTTGGGCATGGCCTGACCGAAACGCACACCGTCCCGACGGCATCATCTGCACGATCGGTTCGGTGAGGTTTACAGGACAGTCCACGATTGCGCGCTTATCCTCGACCCATCCGGGCTTCACGGCCGCCACGGCGGCGTCCGCCATTGCCGGCGCCTTCGCCGGGCGCATTGACTTGCGTCGGGGCGGCTACCGCCTGGCCGCCTTCGGCCGGCTTGTAGTCCTTGTAGGTGCGAATCCAGTTGGTGCAGTTCTCGTCGGTGCCGTTGAGCACATTGGCGCCGCGCACGGCTTCCATTTCCTGCGGGCGCACCGGGTTCATGATGGCGCTGGTCATGCCGGCGCCGATCACCATCGGGATGAAGGCGGCATTGATGCCGTGGCGATGCGGCAGGCCAAAGGAGATATTGGACAGGCCGCAAGTGGTGTTCACCTTGAGCTCTTCGCGAAGCCGACGCAGCAGCGCGAACACTTGGCGGCCGGCATCGCCGAGCGCGCCGATCGGCATCACCAGAGGGTCGACGACGACGTCGTGCGCGGGAATGCCGAAATCGGCGCAACGCTGCACGATCTTCTTGGCGACGGCGAAACGCACATCCGGATCCATCGAAATGCCGGTCTCGTCATTGGAGATGGCGACGACAGGGACGTTGTACTTCTTGACCAGCGGCAGGATGGCCTCGAGCTTTTCTTCCTCGCCGGTGACGGAGTTGACCAGCGGCCGGCCCTTGGCAACCTTCAACGCGGCCTCGATCGCGGCGGTGACCGACGAGTCGATCGACAGTGGCAGGTCGACGAGGCCCTGGACGATTTCCAGCGTCTGCACCAGCAGGCCGGGTTCGGTCTCGTTCGGGTTGACCGAGGTAACGCCAGCATTGACGTCGAGCATGGTGGCGCCACAGGCTGCCTGCTCGAGCGCATCCTTGATGACAGTCTCGAAATTGCCCACGATCATCTCGGCGGCCAGCTTCTTGCGGCCGGTCGGATTGATGCGTTCGCCAATCACGCAGAACGGCTGGTCGAAGCCGATGATGATTTCTCGTGTCGCCGAGGCGACGATGGTCCGGGTCATGAATTCTCTCTCCGCCGTGATATAAAGATTTCTTTATATCGTTGTCTGGTTTCGTTCAAGCGAACGGGTGACCGTCCAGGCCGTCAGTGCGCGGTCTTCACCATGTCCACC
>NZ_JBFULQ010000334.1:0-6237 GCF_054049815.1 Mesorhizobium sp. P5_C1
CCGCCAAGCTGATATGCGACTACTTCCGGGTCGATGGAGCTGAACTGTACCGGGATCCCGGTGTCCCCGAGCCCAGGGGGCGTGGCCTGCCGCCAATTTCCGAGAGCCTGTTCCCTCAGATGATCCGCCCTCCCAGTCCATCGATCGCGGGAGGCACCTATTTCGTCTATTTTTTCGATTCCGCACCGCCCCGACCCGTTGATGCGATCGGTGACCTTCGTGCGGCGCGAAGCCGAAACTGGTCACCTTCAGAAGGGTCACCGGACGGTCGGAACGGCGGGGATCGGCATGGGCACAGGCGCGCGGCAACCACCATGGGGAGGCGAACTTGCGTCTGAACTGGATCTATTTCAGCGGCATCAACCGCCGCCAGACTGGCGAGCCGTCGCTGATCTCCGTGCAATAGGCCCCCATCTCCGAACCGACGCTGACGGGCAAGGCCATGCTTCTGACCGAGGCTTGGCCGGCATTCGTGTCCGTCATCATGCGGCGCGACATATCCAACATCCGCCCGAGGCACGCCATCAGCATGGAAAATGTCGTCAGGCTCGGCCATTCGAGCGTCGACCAGCTGGTGGTCAGCCTCACCCGGGACGGGCTAAGCCCTCCCGGCCACGCTGTTTACGCTAAATAAGAATAAAAATGCACCAAAAGAGCGCATACCAACGATTGTCAAACTCTGCATCTGAACAAAATCGATATTTTACACTTAACCGCCAGGAAAGATAAGTCGCAAGACCGCCTTTTGCGCGCTGCTTTACTATAATTTTAACAAACCATTAACTCTTTCGACCTTACCTTTCTTGTCGTGGATCCCCGTTTTTAGGGTCTTTCAACGGATCCCATGAGGGTCAAGAAGGGATGAAAATGGCCAAGAAAGCGACCCCCGCTCCGAAGCTGACGATTGCCGCCGGCACGCAGACTGTCTTCTTTTCGCAGGCCGGGGATATCGGCCAGAACATGATGCCTGCGGCGACCAATCATGGCCCGTCGGCGTGCCCCACCGCCGCGCTCGGTCATTCGGCGATCAACCGCTTGCTTGGTCTCGTTCGCCTCGCCGATGCGCCGATCTATGACCATATCGACACCGCAGACTGCCCACCTCCGGTGGGTCGGTCGATTAATTAGTCGGCTAAATATGTCAGTGACGCGTTCCCTGAGTTCCACCAGATGACAGGAGAAGCACGTGCCAAACCAATCCTTACGTCAGTCGGAGATCGATAGTCTTCAATACATCTCGTCGATGACCAATGAGCTCGTGCAGATGGCTGAAGCAAACCGCTTTCCCATGATCTCCTATCTGCTGGGCATGGCCTATGCCGAAGCCTTCGACGTCCTTCGCGGCGCACGGCCGGCCAGGCATCCGCAGCTCAGCGGCAACCCGCTGCACCCCAAGGCGCAGCCAAAAGACAATCGCGCTCACGCAAGGAGAGCGTAGCCGCATGCAAGCGCCAGCCGCATGCGCGGCGGCAGGTTCGACCCGTTGGGAGACACTGTGCGCGTTGCAAAGCCTGCTGCCGCTGCTGAAAAGAGCCGCCGCAGATCTCGGCAGCGCCGACATGGTCTCCTGGTTCGAACAGGCCGATACCGTGGTCGCCAACATCATCAAGGGCAGGCCGTCCGATGCGGCCGCCATTGCGGCCTTGATTGCATTTGCAGGCCGGCCTCATCTGAATATCAACAGACCTTAGTTGCGCAGGCTGAACACGAATGGTGCCGTGCGGCTTTGGCGCGCGCCAAGTTCCGACGGCGGTGCCGGCACGGTGGCGCCTTGCAACACGGCGAGCGCAGCACGGTCCAGATCGGCATCCCCGGAGGAACGGGTGAGCCTGGCAGACAGGACCCGGCCGGACGAGTCGACCGTGAAGGCGACATACGGCTTGCCTTCCACGCCTCGGGCCTTGGCTGAACTGGGATAGCGCGTGTGCCGCTTGATCCAGGCCCCCAGGCGGGAGTCCCATTTGCTGGAATCGCCGGACCGCGATACCGATTCCGCCGACTTCGGCGCGGCCGTCCTGGCGGCCGGCCTCGCATCGGCGCTGGCGATGCTCGCCGTGTTCGGCGGCGCCGCCGTCTCCTTCCTCGGCCGCGGTTTTGGTCTGTCGACAGGCTTTTTCGCCTTGGCCTCGACCGGTTTCTTGTCCTTGGGGGCCTCGACCGGCTTGGGTTGTGGCAATGGAATAGCCCCGTCGGGTGCGACGGCCTCGACAATATCGGGGACGACCTCATCCGGCGACGGCTGGTCGACCTGTTCAGCCACCTCGGTCCGGGTGGGTTCGGTCTCATCGGGCGGGACGACTTGCCGCTGTTCGACAACCGGCTGTGCCTTCTCGACCAGYTCGGGCGTCGGCTCGGTCTGATCGGGTGTCACCGCGTCCAGCACGGCCACCTGTTCCTCGACCGCCGGCATCACCACCATCGCCGCCATCTCGATCACCTGGGCCGGTGGCGGGCCACCATCGGCTTCGTCAACCATGCTGAAGGTCTGCACGGCATAGGCGACCGCGACATGGGCTCCAAGGACCAGCGCGGCCGCACCCGCCCACAAGCCAAGGTCGCGCCGGCTGAAGCGCGACAACTCGACCAAGGGCAAGGCGGCCACTTGCGTCATGGCACTGCTGCTCTGGTGGTGGCGGGCGCCGGGGCGTCGGCCGCGGGACCCGTTTCCAGGCCGACCAGCGCAATCTTCAGATAGCCCGCTCCGCGCAGCAGGTTCATCGCCTCCATCAGGTCGCCATAGGCCACCGCCTTGTCGGCGCGCAGGAAGATGCGCGTTTGCTTGTCGCCCTTCGTCCTGCTGTCCAACGTGGCGGCGAAAGCCAGGCGCGGGACGCTGTCGTTGCCGATCGCCAGCGTCAGATCGTCCTTCAGCGTCAGGAACAACGGTGTTTCCGGCCGCGGCGCGGGCGTAGCGGTCGAGCCCGGAAGATCGACATTGACATCCACCGTCGCCAGCGGTGCGGCGACCATGAAGATGATCAACAGCACCAGGATGACATCGATGAACGGGGTGACGTTGATCTCGTGGCTTTCCTCGAGATCGTCGTCCATGGTCTGTCGGATTCTGCTTGCCATCGCCTTGCTCCGCTAGCCCGCCGCCATCATTCCGCAGCCAACGCCGTTGCCGGCGCGACAGTGCGGAAGTCGAGGTCACGGCTGACCAGCCGTTCGACACCCGCCGAGGCATCGGCGAGGATCTGCCGGTAGCCGGCTATCGAGCGCGCAAAGACGTTGTAGATGACGACAGCCGGTATGGCAGCGACAAGACCCATCGCCGTGGCCAGCAGCGCTTCGGCGATGCCAGGCGCGACCACAGCGAGATTGGTGGTCTGCGCCTGCGAGATGCCGATAAAGGCGTTCATGATGCCCCAGACGGTACCGAACAACCCGACGAATGGCGCGGTCGAGCCGATCGTCGCCAGCAGGCCGGTGCCGCGCGACATGCGCCGTGACGCCGCCGCCTCGATGCGCGACAGGCGCGAGGTGACCCGTTCCTTCAGCCCGTCTCCCGAGACATGATCGAGCGCTCCGGCCGAGAGTGCGACCTCCTCTTCCGCCACCCGCGCCAGAAGCGCGCCGGGGCCGCTGCTGCAGTCGAGCGCACGGCTGGCCTGCTTCAAGGTGGCGGCATCGCTGATCGCCCGTACGGCATGACGGATGCGCAGCTTGCCGGCGAAAATCTCCAGCGATTTGGCCAGCCATACCGTCCAGGTGACGAGGGAGGCGAAGGCCAGCCCGATCATCACCGCCTTGACGATGATATCGGCCGCCATGAACATGCCCCATGGCGACAGATCGTGCGGCAAGGTCAATTCCATTGCTGTCGAAGGCCCTCCAGATCGAGCGAAACCGGAGCGAGCAGCGTCCGCTCGCCGACAGCAAAGCGCACCGCGTCGATGTGGAAGGCCGTCTGGGCATCAATTCCAGCCACGGTCATGGCTCTTCTCCAGTACGGCCGCCGCAATTCCAGATACTGGTTGTCGGCAGGCCGATGCCAGGTTAATTATAAAACATGATATTGCTAGTCAACATTGAAGGTGAGTGTAACGATCAATAATTGGTCGCGACCGTCAATATCGGCGCGAAATTCGGATCCGCGCCGCCGGCATCTGGTGTCGTCGCGTTGTTGCAAAGTGCTATGGTGCCGGCCCAAAAACCGGGAGCCAAAGATGATCAAGGCGACGCCCTTCGACTTCCCTTATGACGGCAGGCTGGTCGCCGAAAACACCGCGCTTGTCGTCATCGACCTGCAGCAGGATTTCCTGTCGACGACGGGCTATTTTGCCAGGCAGGGATATGACCCCTCGCCGCTGAGGGCGATCCTGCCGACCGTGGGCCGGCTGATCGCCGCCGCCCGCAAGGCCGGTGTCAGGATCATCCACACGAGGCAGGGTTATCGGGCTGACATGGCCGACATGACGCTTTACGAGAAATGGCGCCGCAAGCGCGCCGGTCTCGAAGGCACCGAGATCCTGCTTCGTTCAGGCCCGGGGTTTCAGATCGTTCCAGAGATCGACGTCGCGCCGCAGGACATTATCGTAGACAAGACCTGCAACAGCGCCTTCACCTATACGGATTTCGAGCTTGTGCTGCGCGCGCAAGGCATCACACATCTGATGTTTACCGGCTGCACGACGGATGTCTGCGTCCACACCACGCTGCGCGAGGCCTGCGACCGCAACTTTCAGTGCCTGACGATTTCCGATGCCTGTGCCAGCGGCGATCAAAAGGCCCATGAGGCAGCGCTTCATATGGTGACGGTCGAGGACGGCGTCTTTGGCGCGCTGGCGGAATCTGCCGCCGTCATCGAAGGCCTGTCGCGGCTGAGTGGCGCGACAGGTTGATGCCAAGGGCGCTTGCTCAGCCCGCTGCACGCACCACTTGCGGCACGCGCGGCGCATATGCACCGGGCTGCGGCACCTCCGCCTCACGACGCGCCAGCGAATTGCGCAGCAGGGCGATCGTTTCACGGCCGGCCGTTGCAATCTCGCGCGGCGTGTCGACGCCGACAATCATGAATTCATCGATCCCGAGAGCTGCATAGGCCAGTAGTGACAGGGCCGCCTGGGCCGACGGCCCGACAACATCGACCGCCTTGTGGCCGGCGGCGGAAGCGCCCCGGTGAATCCTGACCGGAAGCGCAAAGCGAAGCTTGCCGGCTCGGCCATGTTCGGCTGCGGCGCCCCGCACGCGCTCCATCAGCTGCCGGACCTCGTCGATCGAGCCTGGCGCCAGTTCGAAGACATCAGCATGCCGACCGGCCACCTTGAGCGCCGTTCCGGACTGCCCGCCCATGCGGATGACGAGATCGGCGCCGTGCGGACCCTTGCGCGGCACATAACCGCCCTTGATGCTGTAGAATGCGCCTTCATGGTCGAACGGCCGGTCGTTCGACCACAGCCGCTTCAACAGCACTAGATATTCGTCGATGTGCTGCCAGATGACCGTGTGCCCGACCGGCCGCGTTTCGGCATCGTCGTCGTTCAGCGGTTCGCTGATCATCCTGAGCGCCAGCCGTCCGCCGCTCTTCCTGTCGATCGACGCCAGCTGCCGCGCCGCCACCGTCGGTTCGACCACGCCCGCCCAGTGGGTGAGCACGACTTCCAGCGACGACGTCCGGTCCAGCACCTGGGCTGCAAGATCCATATTGGTCAACAGCCCGGCCGAATCGTCGACGACGATCTTTCTGAAGCCGCCATCCTCGATCAGCCCGAGCTTGGTCGCGGTCTCGGCAAAGTCGTAGAAAAAGGGAACAGCGGCGTCGGCGGTCTTGCTGGGGACATGCGTGAACTCGATCGGCATTGCCATCTCCTCCATCTCTGGAATCACTGATGCTGTGAAATTCGAATCCCAGCCGCGCGAAAGCGCACCGAGGATCCGGTTCATTCAACTCCGATTGCCTGAAAGCGTGGGCGGCTAGTCCCGGTCGATCTGACGACTCAGGGAATGAGGCCCAGAACAACTGCCCCGGTGAACACGAACGCAAGGGCAAAGACGATATAGGCGAAAGCACCGGCATAGGCCGGACGAAAGGCCTGGGCGTTGACCAGCCGCTGGCTGCTGCGATCCGTCTGGGCGTTCTGGATATAGGACATATCGACCTCCGTCTCGCCGGTTAATCTATAAAACTTGTAGACTTTGTCGATTGCTATTTTTCGACCATGGGTAGAATAATTTTCTGACATCTGATCAGGAATTGGTACCGAGTTGCTGGGACTGCGTGCTTTGGCCACAGCT
>NZ_JBFULQ010000335.1:0-6234 GCF_054049815.1 Mesorhizobium sp. P5_C1
CGCCTCGCGCAACTCGCACCTCGCATCGCAGATGCTCCATCTGGTGCATGCCGGACGCCTGATCCGCATCTTCGGGCAGGAGAGCCGGGAGAAAGCGATATTCGATACGGCGTCCGATGCGGTCCGCCGCGCCTCCTTCGTCCTGCTTGTTCGCCAGGGAGCTTTGCCGCCGCTGACGGAGGTTCTCCACGCCGCGCTGTTTCTGGCGGTGGTGATCGGCGCCTGGTTGGCGCAGGTGAATTTCCCGCTGATCATCGCGTTTGTCATCCTGCTCTACAGGCTGCAGCCGCATATGCGAGCCCTGCAGGGGTCGTGGAGCCAGTTGCAAGGCCTGAGCGGATCGCTCGAAGAGGTGACATGGATGCTGGATCCGTCCGGCAAGCCTCAACCGCCGCAAGGCGACGGCCCGTTCCACGGCCTGCGCCAGGGCATCAGGTTCGATGACGTGACGTTCACCTATTCCGGCACGGACCGCCGTGAGGTGGTGCTGCATTCGGCGACTTTTGATATCCGCGGCGGCCGCTCGACGGCACTGATCGGCCGCTCGGGCGCCGGCAAGACAACGATCGTCAATCTTCTGTGCCGCTTCGTGGAACCGGACACCGGCAGGATTCTCGTCGATGGATCACCGCTCGACGGGATTGACGCCAGCCAGTGGCGCCAGCACATCGCACTGGCCAGCCAGGAGCTGGAACTGGTCGACGRCACCATTTTTGAAAACATYACCTACGGGCAGGACGCGGCCACGGCCGCCGACGCCGAGAGTGCCGCAAGACTGGCCGAGGCGCATGAATTCATCGAACGGCTCCCGCTCGGTTACGACACGCTCGTCGGCTACAGGGGTATCAACCTCTCGGCGGGACAGCGGCAACGGATCGCACTGGCCAGGGCCCTGGTGCGCGATCCCGACCTCCTGATCCTGGACGAGGCCACCAATGCCGTCGATGGGCTGTCGGAGGCAGCCATCGTCGAGACCCTGAAATCGAGAGCCGGCCGCCGCACGACCATCGTCATCAGCCACCATCACAGCACCATCTCGTTCTGCGACGACGTGGTGATCCTGAGCGGCGGCCGGGTGAAAAAGCAAGCGCCTTTCGGCGCCCTGGCATCGCTCACCATGGACGAGCTTTACCAGCACGAGCCGCTCGCCGCCCCAGGCGGGGCGGGAGCGAAGCGACGACGCGGCGAGCCTGCGAAATAGCGCTACGGCGTCGCGCGGAGGTTCCTGCGGGCGCGCCGCCTGCCCGTTGCACGTGCCTTCTCCGCCACCACTCCGGTGATCTCGACCACGGTGCCCTCACGCGGTCTGCCGCTGGTGGCCTTGTGGAGCCGCTCGTAGGGCAACAATTCCTTGATCCTGGCGTTGAGCGACACGATTTCGTCCCTGAGGTCCTCGCATTCCTGCCTCTGGACATCGAGCTGTATCTGTTCCGACGCCTGTTGCAGCACAAGCTGTGAAAAATTGGCGTTCACTTTCGAAAGGCTCGCCTTGTCGCTTTCGTTCTCTTCGATGAGCGCGGACAATTTTTCATCGGCGATTTTCTTTTCGGCCAGCGTGTCGTTCAATTCAGTCTTGAGCCTGGCGATCTCGCCGGTGGCATCGCTGTTCTCGTTCGAGGCCCACTCCAGCCGCGATTGCAGGTCCTCGATCTCGGAACGCAACCCGCGCATTTGCGTCTGGCTGCGCGCCAGTTCCGCTTCCCGGTCGCCTTCCACCATGCTGGCCGCTTCGCTCATTCCCGAAAGCTTCGCCTGCGCGGCCTCAAGCGACTTCTGGAGCCGCACCTCCTCTTTCTCGCTCTTGGCGAGCGCGGCGAGCAGTTCCGCAAACCGTGCTGCTTCGCTGGCATGGATCGCCGAGAGCTCGTCGAGCCTGTGGCGCGCCTGGGATTCCCGCTTCAGCGCCTTGTCGAGCTCCATCGACAGACTGACATGCTTTTCGCGCAGCATCTTGCTTTCGCGCAAGCGCCTGTTGGCCTCGACGGTTCTGGCGGTGAGCCGCTTGGCGATGTCGCCGAAGTCGGCGTCGCGTTTTGCGCTCGCATTGGCCGCCTCCGCGAGTTCCAGCCTTGTCGCGGCAAGCGTCGCGCGAAGCGCGTCCCTGTCCTGGACCAGGCTTGTCTCGCGCTGTTGCAGCACTTCGCAGGTGCTTTCACGCTCGCGCAGCTTTCGCCCCGCGTCGTGCAGCTTTTCCGACAGCGTTCTTTGTTCGGCGATGAGCGCGGCATTGGCCAGCTCCAGCTCGTTGGCGCGAAGAATGTCGCCATGGAGGATGTTGAGGTATTCGCGCGTCAGGTGATGTGAGGTCGCGATCTCCGACAGCTTGCCGGTGATCTCCTCCATATAGTCCCTGGCGTCATGGAACAGCCCTTCGAAGGCGCTTAACGCAGCCAGTCGGGTCTGGGCGTGGGACGTCAGCCGCGGCCCGGTTTCGGGACTGTCCGGATTGCCCGCACCGTCTGCATTCTCCGCACCATCCGCGTTTGCCGCATTGGCCTCGGGTGGCGGGTCCTCGGGAGCCGCCGCGGAATCCGGGGCATCGTCGCTCTTTGGCGGCGCCTCGTCCTCGGCGTTGAGACTAGCGTCCAGCGCATCCGCCAGATCGATCTGCAGTTCCTGTAGTGCGGTATCTACGTCTTCAGCGCGCTTGATCAAGCCCTTGAAGTTCATGCCCGAACTCCCCTACCCATACCCAACCCAGTACTTAACAAAATGCTAATGTATCATTACATCCGCGGCTTCCGTATGGGAAGCCCCGCCTGTAGAATGCTGAAACTAGGGGATTTCTCGCTTGCGTCCAGTGGCCTGAAGTGGCCGCCGCGCACCATTTTTCGTGGCAAAGCCCGCGCCGCCGCGCGTGAGCTCCAGAGGTGCCTCGGAGAAAACTTGTCTCATTCCGGCTTACCATACGGCAAGATGATTGCCGCAGGCGAGACTGACCACGCTACCCCAAAAGTGGAGGTACCAAACGTAGAGGGGTGCCCCCCGACCTTGGCGCCCTAGTGACACGGTATGATGAACAGGGCGATCAGCGCCCTCTTTTGCGTTCGAAATTGGCGAGAGCCGAGGT
This sequence comes from Mesorhizobium sp. P5_C1, assembly GCF_054049815.1. Lineage (NCBI taxonomy): Bacteria > Pseudomonadati > Pseudomonadota > Alphaproteobacteria > Hyphomicrobiales > Phyllobacteriaceae > Mesorhizobium > Mesorhizobium sp. P5_C1. The sequence continues at coordinate 3,071 of NZ_JBFULQ010000335.1, forward strand.
GAAAGCGCAATCTCCCCACTTGCGGGGGAGATGTCCGGCAGGACAGAGGGGGGTGCTGTCCCTCCAGCCTGTCAACCAATCATAGCGATAACATCCTTGGTCGGTTGCTTGTCGAGACTGGCGTAATGTTGAAAGTTGGYGATCCTTCCCACCCCCCTCTGCCCTGCCGGGCATCTCCCCCGCAAGGGGGGAAATCGGACGTCACGCCGGCTTTCGCCAATAGCCAACGTCAAAGGGGGAGAGGAAAGACCTGTCAGCCCGCCATCGCCAGCGGCACGGCGCTCTTGTTGGGGATCTGGATATCGATTTCCAGCGTCGACATGGTCTCGCCGCGGTCCATCGAGACCTGCAGATAGTCCTGGTCGATCTGCACATGCTTGGCGATCACGGCCATGATCTCCTCGCGCAGGATGGAGACAAGGTCGGGCTGGCTGCGGTTGCGGCGCTCATAGGCGAGCAGCACTTGCAGCCGCTCGCGCGCCACCGGCGCGCTGGAGCGCCGCTTGAAGATGTCGAGCAGGTTCATGCCGCCCTCCTTCCCAAAAGACGATCGAGAAAACCCTTGCGTTCGAACGGCACGACGACGGGCAAGTCCTCGCCCTCGAGCCGCCTGGCGGCGTCGATATAGGCCTTGGCAGCCGCATTGAGCGGCTCCGACAGCGTCACCGGCGAACCGAGGTTGGAGGCCCTGAGCACATCCTGGCTCTCGGGAATGATACCGAGCAGCGGCGTCGACAGGATTTCCAGCACATCGTCGATGGAGAGCATTTCGCCGCGTGAGGCGCGCGCCGCGTCATAGCGCGTGACCAGCACATGCTTGGCGATCTGCTCGCCCTGCTCCGCCCTCAAGGTGCGAGCATCGAGCAGGCCGATGATGCGATCGGAATCGCGCACCGAGCTCACTTCCGGATTGGTGACGATGACCGCCTCGTCGGCAAAGCGCATGGCGAGCTGCGCGCCGCGCTCGATGCCGGCCGGGCTGTCGCAGAAGACATAGTCGAACACCGAGCGCAGCTTGTCGATGACTTCGCCGACGCCGTCCTCGGTCAGCGCATCCTTGTCGCGCGTCTGCGAGGCCGGCAGCAGGAACAGCGTCTCCACCCGCTTGTCGCGGATCAGCGCCTGCGAAAGCTTGGCCGAGCCCTGGATGACGTTGACGAGGTCGAACACCACGCGCCGCTCCGCGCCCATGATCAGGTCGAGGTTGCGCAGGCCGACGTCGAAGTCGATGAGCGCCACCTTCTTGCCGGTCTTGGCGACCGCGGCGCCCAGGGCTGCCGTCGAGGTCGTCTTGCCGACGCCCCCCTTGCCCGAGGTGACCACCACTACCTTGCCCATGAAAATGCCTCCGTTGTTGTTATGTCGTTGGTCGAGCGGCCCTGCCGGCCGCAACAAATGTCAGCTGAGCGGCGCGACGCGCAGCCCGTCCCCGTCGAGAAATGCCTGGATTGGCTTGCCGCGCGAAACGCCTTCCATCTCCTCGGCGGTGACGTACCAGCCGTCGACCGCCAGAAGCTCGGCCTCGTTGCGGCGGCAGAAGATGCGCGCGCCCTTGTTGCCGAGCGCGCCCGCCGAAGCGCGCCCGCGCAGCGTGCCATAGACATGGATCGAGCCCGCCGCGATGATCTCCGAACCGGAAGCGACCGAGCCCAGCACGATGACATCGCCATGCGGGTGCACGATCGCCTGGCCGGAGCGGATCGGCGACTTGATCATCAGCGTGCCCGAAGCTTCCTGCCCAACCTGCGGCTCGCTCTCGCCTGCTTTGCTTGCGCCAACCTTGTCAGCCTGCGCGCGCCCCACATCGGCGCGCCCCGCACCTGCGCGTTCCGCGTCCGCACGAACCTCTGGCGCCTTGCCCTCGGCCTTCTCCTCCGCCCTCGCCTTGCGGCCGGGCAGCAGCCCATCGGTCGTCGCCTCCTTGGCGCCGGTCAGCACCGGTGGCAATTCGGCGCCGAGCGAAGCGCCTTCGAGCTCGATGGCATAGACGCGGATGTCGCGCGTGCCGAGTTCCGCCACCAGCGCCGCGATATCGCTTGGCTGCGGCTTCAGCGTGTTCAGATCGAGCAGCACCGGCCGGCCGCTGAAATAGCCGGGCGAGTTGCCGATCCAGTGGTCCAGCCCCTCCAGCCAGGCCCCCAAAGGCGCCTCCGGCGTCAACGTGAAAGCGACGAACGAGCGGGCGCGAAAGCGAATGGATTTGGCCTCGAGGGGAGCGGCAAAAGTCACTGGCGGCGAATCCTTACTGATAGGTAAACGCTAGCGAGTGAATGGTTAACGAATGGTTAATGGGGCTGGATAACTACTTGGCAGCCCGCATGGAATCGGAAGGTTGGCTAGACGCCGATTTCGGACGCCAACCGGCGACACATTGTACGTCTTGATATGGGCCGAAAACTGCCCGTCCGCTTATAGGAGGATCGGCGAACTGTTGCGAAGAACGACGACCCTGCCCACAGCCGGGCGCATGAAATGAATTGCGCCGGGCGCCATGCCTTCATCCGGAGCGGTGACAAGGAATACCTGGCATTTCGGTTCAAGGAGCCTTCTAGGCCGGAGCGGCACAGGAGTTCGACGGTGAGATGTACTACGCGCTCGACCGCAGCAAAGGGAACGGCTGGGAGAAATGGCGGAAGAAGGCGACGTCCAACGTGTTGTAAAATACTAGGTCAGCAGGTTAGGCCGCAGGCACGGCGTGTGCCGCGTCGTACTCTGCCTCCCACGCCAATCGTTCAGCAATAAGGAGATCAACCCAAGCGTCGTTGTACGTATAGCTTTTGTAGGCCTTATGGTAGATGCAGTATTTTTTGTTGGTTTTGTCGCCCTTGTCCGGGCGAGCCTTGTGCTTTTTCCAAGCTGTCGTGTGATCACTCACCGAGTAAGCATACTTGCATTTGGCTTGAACGGCCTTGGCCACCTCTGTAGGCTTATACGGATAGAGGTCGTCCGAAATCTTGTATTTCTGCAATACGTTGTGGACCACCTGACCCTCTTCGGAATCTGGCATGAGAAACTGAATATGAGAGCCGCCTTTCGACGCGCTGTCGAGCGTGTAAACGACGCGGAACTGGTACTCCAGATCTTCTAGCTCTTCCTCGGTCAGATCGGCAGACACAAGAGCATCGAGGGCGGAGATATGGGCTGGAACGTCATAGGACTGAAGC
>NZ_JBFULQ010000336.1:0-6163 GCF_054049815.1 Mesorhizobium sp. P5_C1
GGGGGAGGTCGGACCGAAGGTCCGGGTGGGGCCTCCTCCGCTGCTTCGCAGTGACCTCCATGCAAGGGAGGCAGCCTGCGACACCACCGCTCGATTGCCCCAAGCGCACGAGCGGTCTATGTAGATCCGCATGAGCGACACGACTTCACGCCTGACCGGCTGGATGGATCTTGCCAACCCGACGCGCTTTGTCGGGCTGGCCGACAGGGTCGTGCCATGGCTGGCGTCCATCGCCGCACTGGTCCTTGCCGTCGGGCTCTATATGAGTTTCGCCGCGCCTGAGGATTTCCAGCAAGGCATTACCGTTCGCATCATGTACATCCACGTGCCTTTCGCCTGGCTCGCCATGATGTGCTACACGCTGATGGCGGTCTCCGCACTTGGCACTCTGGTCTGGCGGCATCCGCTGGCCGATGTGGCGCTGAAATCGGCGGCCCCCATAGGCGCGGTCTTTACGGCGCTGGCGCTGATCACCGGCTCGATCTGGGGCAAGCCGATGTGGGGCACCTGGTGGGTCTGGGATGCGCGGCTGACCTCGGTCTTCGTGCTGTTCCTGATGTATCTCGGCATCATCGCGCTGACCCGCGCGCTCGACGATGCCGGACGCGCCGCCTGGGCCGCCGCCATCATCACGCTGGTCGGCTTCATCAACATCCCGATCATCAAATTCTCGGTCGACTGGTGGAACACGCTGCACCAGCCGGCTTCGGTGTTCAGGCTCGGCGGGCCGACCATCGACCCCAGCCTGCTGTGGCCGCTGCTGGTGATGGCCGTCGGCTTCACGGTGCTGTTCTTCGCGCTGCACCTGATGGCGATGCGCACGGAAATTCGCCGCCGCCGGGTTATTGCCATGCGGCGTGTGGCGGCACGACAGGCTAGCTGACGACCGGCGAGTTCTCAAAAAATCTTGCTGCGCGCGGCAGCACTCGCTGGCGTGGGGTTAGCCCATCCGTCCGCGCGCTGCCACCGGCAATGTTTCCAGCACCTTGTCGCCGTCGATCAGGTTGACCTCGTTGAACAGGTTGGTGACGACGCAGCAATGGTCGGGCACGACGCGGACGCGTTCGCCGATGCGCAGCTTGGCATGGTCTGAAAGCGTGACGGTGCCGTGCTCCTCGCTCAAGCCCGTCACCCGCGCTCCCGCAACGCCAAGCAGTTCGCCAAAATCGGCAAGCCCCAGCGTGTCGCTGGACAGCGCCTTGCTGCCGGCATCGAGGATAGCGCGCGTTGCTGTGGGATGGCTGACCACCGTCGACAGCACCGTCAGCGCGCAATCGTCGAGAGTGCCGACGCCTTTGGCGACCTGGTAGCGGTCGAGATAGATGTAGGTGCCGGGGCGATACTCGGTGACGACCGATGCCTCGTTGGAGCGCCACATATCCGGCGTGCCGCCGCTGGAGATGCGGTCACAGGCGAGGCCCGAAGCGGCCAAGGCCTGCCTGACGTCGGCAAGCCACGCTTCGGCCTCCGCCGCGCGGCCGGCGGCCGGGTAGGTCATCAGCCCGCCGAAAGCAAGGCCGCCGGCCTTGTCGATCTGCCTTGCCAGCGCAACGGCTTCATCCGACGTCTGCACGCCGCAGCGGCCCATGCCGGTGTCGAACTCGACCAGCACCGGCAGAGGATGGCCGGCATCGGTGAAGGTGGCCGCCAGCCCCTCGAGCGTCTCGACGCTGTCAGCCGTCACCGACAGGGTGACACGGCCATGCAGCGCCAGAAGCCGTTCCAGCTTGGCCCGCCCAAGAATGTTGTAGGGGAGAAAAATATCGGTCAGGCCAGCGTCGGCCATCACCTCGGCCTCGCCGATCTTCTGGCAGGTGATGCCGACGGCGCCGGCCGCGACCTGCTTCTTCGCCCAATAGGGCAATTTGTGCGTCTTGATATGCGGCCTAAGCTTCAACCCGTTCTTGTCGGCATGGGCCTGGGCGCGGGCAATGTTGGCTTCGGCGCGCACGGCGTCGATCAGGATCGATGGCGTATCGAGGTCGTGGATGGTCGGCATCGTCTGTCACCCCATGGAAATCCGCAGGGTTTATGATCCTGAAAGCGCGTGATGTCACGCGGCCAGCGCAGCGGATCTGTGGTCCATGCGCTCACGCCGCAAGGCCGGGCAGGGCGGCAAGATGGATCGACACCGGATCGGGCTTCGGCTATGCGAATGTCGGAAAAGTCGACACGAAGGACCATGATCATGAAACGCTCCGCCATCAACGACATCATCCGCGACGCCGACGCTTTCATCCGCTCGTTCGGCTACATCATGCCGCCCTTCGCCTATTGGTCGCCGCAGGAGGCAAAGGCGCGCCAGGTCGATTCCTCGGCCGTTTTCACCTCACGGCTTGGCTGGGACATCACCGACTATGGGCAGGAGAAGTTCGATGAACTCGGTCTGTTCCTGTTCACGGTTCGCAACGGCCGCTACGAAGACATGAAGAAGGGCATGGGCATGCTCTATGCCGAGAAGATCATGATCTCGCGCAAGGACCAGCTGTCGCCGATGCACCGCCACAACATCAAGGCCGAGGACATCATCAACCGCGGCGGTGGCAAGCTGGTGCTGGAACTGTTCATGCACGATCGCGACGGGGGTATCGATCCCAAGGCCGAGGTGTCGGTGCCTGTCGATGGAACCATCCACAGGCTGCCGGCGGGCGGGCTCCTGAAGCTCGACCCGGGCCAGAGCGTCACGCTGCTGCCCGGCGTCTGGCACGCCTTCTGGGCCGAGGGCAAGGATGTGCTGATCGGCGAGGTGTCGACCGTCAATGACGATCTCACCGACAATGTGTTCCGCGAGCAGATCGGCCGTTTCTCCAACATCGACGAGGACGTCCCCCCGGTGCACCTGCTGGTGTCCGACTATGAGAAGTGGCTGGGGTAGCTTCGGGGCTCAGTGACAGCAACTGGGCGCTGACCGTACGCTCGTCCTGCAGAGGCAGGACGAGGTGATCGGCACGTCTGCCTTGGCCAGCGCCGTGGCAAGGCTTGCCTGCAGCGCCGGCAGTTCTTCGGTCTCGTCGTGCCGCTTCAGGCATTCCACCAGCCCGTGCAGTGCCCAGACATTGTTCGGGTGCTGGGCGCAGCGCTGCACCTTGCTGCTCAGACCCAGATCGTCGCGATAGACCTGTTCGGCTTCCTCGGCGTGGCCCTGGTCGAGAAGCAGCGCCGCCAGCGCATGGCGCGGCGGGTGCATCCACGCCCACGGCTCGGTGTAGGACAGATTGTCGTCAAGCTCGACCGCTTGCCGCAGATGGCCATACGCCACCTCATGCCGGCCCTGGTGATAGGCAAGCTCGCCATCGAGGAGAGCCGCGCCGACAGCCAGCGAGGCGCGGGTCGGGTTGCTGAGGAAGCGCCGTTCCATAGGAATGCCTTCCAGATGCCGGTGGAATTTCTCGCGTTCGCGCTCGCCTTCGGCAAAGTTCCTCAGCGTCGCGTGCGCCACACCCTTGGCGTAGTGCTGCATGGCCGCCGTCAGCACATAGACGCCGGGCTCCCGGGTCACCGGTTCGTCGATGATTTCCTGCCAGCGGCCGAAGCGCACCTCAACATGCGATTTCATCGCGTGGTAGCCTTCCACCGTCTGCGTGAGTTTTGGCCGGTCGGGAAGGCTGACCACGTCGCGCGTCACCAGGCTGCGCACTCTTTCGGCGGCCCACAGGGCCGGTCTGGACTGGCCGAGCAACATGCAGGTGAACATCATCAGATGCAGGTCGTGGCAGCAGCCGAGCAGGTAGTAGGTCGGCTCGTCCGCATAGGCGAGATAGAGGTCGTTGGCGCGAACCGCCTTCTCGCTGGCGAGCTTGGCCTTCTCGTACGCGCCGCACAGCACATAGATGTGACCCGGCATGTGGTTCATGTGCCCGGCATCGGGGCACATTTCGCCGAGCAGGTCCGCCGATCGCATGCCGCGTTCCGGCATGGTCGACATTTCCAGGAGATGGATGTGCAGATGGACGATCGCCGGATGCTGTGAAATGCCGGCCTCGTCGGCAAGCCGGATCGACCGCTCGCAAACCGCGAGCGCCTCGAGCACGTCGGAGTTCGGCGCCGGCGCACCGGTCTTGAGGTTCCACAACCGCCGCACCGTACGCATCATCAGCGCCTCGACCAGCAGCGCCATCACGTCATGGTCGTCAGGAAAGATTTGATACACCAGCCGCATCGCGGCGGCGTAGGCGTCATCCCACTGCTCGAATTCCGGCGGCGTCACCCGATGCGGTTTTTGGAAGCGGCAGGCCAGCGCCTCGATCAATCGCCTTTCGACCTCGCTGGCGGAAGCCGCATTGGCGCGTGCGAGTTGAACATGCTCGAAGCAGCGCTTCGTCGCGCTGTTCGCCTCGGCCTCGCCATGCTCCTTCCAGGTCAGATTGTAGAAAGGCCCGGCGGCATAGGCGATGCCCCAATGCACCATCGGGCAATCAGGGTCCGTTGCGAGTGCCTTCTCAAAACACTTGATGCCTTCCTCATGGTTGAAGCCGTAGCACCAGTTCAGGCCGATATCGAACCAGCGCTGGGTTTCCGCCGAGTGGGTGGAGATGGGGCGGCGGTAGCTGCCGAGGTTGAAGCGATCCATTAAGCCCCCGAGTTCTCCGAGCGCTTTGGTCAGAGTGCGCTTACGGAGCGCCCCGGCGGAGGGCCGGACACGGTGTCAGCGCTTCCAGAAATCGCGGTGTGGTGCGATCAGCTCGTCCGCGATCTCGGGGAAGGGGCCAAAGACCTCGATCTTTTTTTGGCCGGAGTCGAGTACGGTGCGCGAAGAGAGGCTCATCGTCGGGTTGTCCGCATGATTCCCGGTGAGCGCCAGAAGCTTACTCTCCTCGAAGCCGTAGACCAGCCGGCCGATATTCGCCCAGTAGAGCGTTCCGGTGCACATCGCGCAGGGCTCACCGGTCGAGACCAGCGTGCATTGCCACAGGAACTCCGGCTCGTAGGTCGCCGCGGCGCGCCGGGCGAGCTCGGTCTCGGCATGGCGCACCGTGTCGAGATTGCCCTGCCGCATCAGCACGTGATCGTCCGGCCCGACCAGCACGCAACCGAACGGATGATGCCCATGCGCCGCCGCCTCGCGCGCGACCGCGTCTGCGGATCGGAGGTGGGCGAGCATCTGATCTCGGGTCATGGCAAAATCCCCATCACGCCGACATCCGATGAGCGGCTCTTCGCGCCGAGATTGCGGCCAAAGCGACGCGATTGGCAAGAGCTAACCCCGCTTGAGGGTCCACCTACTCCAAGGTCGGTGGCGCGGAGGCGAGCGCCGATCGGCTCGGACCTGGACAACGAGCTGATCTAACTTGGCAAATTGCGTGGCTGTGCTGGCAGTCTCAAGCGAACCCGTCTCTGGTCTCGGTTCCCTGAAGCACAGGGAAAAAACAGGGATTTTGGTGAAGGCATAGGCTTCCTTCGTGGTGAAGAGCGCCTCGCAGGCGATCAGATAACGGCTGGCGAAGTCGGTAATCGTCAGCGGATTATGAAAGTAACGACCGACCTTCGAGCCGTTGAGGAAGGGCCTACCCGCCTTTCCTCAATCTTCGCCCGCTACTTTAATTATGACCCCGCAGGGCGACAGGCGTAGTCCTGCGTGCTATCTTTGGCTTTTGAAACGAGGGGTGCGTGTATTGTCCGCTTCTTCTCAAAAAGCCGCGGGGCGACGTTTCCAGCTCGTCCTGATAAAGCCATCGCACTACGACGATGACGGATACGTTATTCGCTGGTGGCGAGCGATGATCCCGTCGAATTCGCTCGCCGCTGTCTATGGCATCGCTACCGATTGTGCGGATCGCGAAATCCTCGGTTCAGACGTAGCCATCGACATCATGGCGATCGACGAGACCAACACGCGGGTCGATATTCCGGCGCTGTTGGCGAAGCTCCGGCAGCACGACAATTTCGGAATGATCGCTCTGATTGGCGTCCAGTCCAATCAATATCCCCGCGCGCTCGATATTGCTCGACCCTTCCGCGACGCGAAAGTGGCCGTCGCGATGGGCGGCTTCCATGTCTCGGGATGCCTGGCCATGCTGGACGGGAGCGCGGTCGAACTCGACGCTTGTCGCGAAATGGGCATTTCCATGTTTGCAGGCGAGGCCGAAGGCAGATTCGAAGCGGTACTGCGCGACGCTGCATCAGGCCAGCTCGCGCCGCTATACGATTTCCTGAAGGATATGCC
>NZ_JBFULQ010000337.1:0-6105 GCF_054049815.1 Mesorhizobium sp. P5_C1
GGTCGATATCTTTCTCCGACGACATGCAGGCCGACAGGAAGAGCGATGGAACAACCACCGAAAGCGCCAGGAAAACAGCCCGCTGCGGCGCTTTCGATTGACCAACTCGCTTGAAGAACATGATTGGATTCCGCCCTTTCGGCGTTATTTCAATGCGTGTTGCATGCCGTGGTCCCAAACTTGATCCCCACTTTTGAGCGACATGCCCTAATCGACGGCAGCAGCCATAAACCATAACCGCCTTGCCCGGCAACGCTATCGCCGGCCAATCGCACATTTTTGTGGCAGCCGGACGCTGCTTGAAAATCAGTGCAATTTCACCGACAGGTGGTGCATTCATGCAACACCTCTATCTGCCAGGAATCCGAAAAAAGTTAGGAAAATCAGATCATCCAGGGCGCGTAGAGCGGCGCGTTGACGGCGTTCATCTCGGCGCTGCGGCCGCGCTCGCGGCGTGTCGTCTCGACGATCTCGAATGCCGTGCGATCCGACAGCAGGCGACGCAGTGCGGCGGCATTCATCCTGTGGCCGCCGCGATAGGAGCGGAAGCAGCCGATGAAACGGGCACCGGCCAACGCCAGGTCGCCCATGGCGTCAAGCGTCTTGTGGCGGACGAATTCGTTGGGATAACGCAGGCCGCCCATGTTGATGACGCGGTTGTCGTCACCGATCACCAGCGAATTCTCCAGCGAGGAGCCGAGCGCATAGCCGGCGGCCCACAGCCGCTCGACATCCTTCATGAAGCCGAAGGTGCGGGCGCGCGCGAGGTCGCGGCGGAAGATATCGGCGTTGAGGTCGGACGCGAACAGCTGCCGGCCGATTGCCGGGCTTTCGAAGTCGATCTCGATCTCGAAACGGGTGCCGTCGTAAGGCTTGAACTCCGCCCACGAGGCGCCGTTCTCGATGCGAACCGGCTTGATGACCCTGATATAACGGCGCTTGACCGACAGCGTCTCGACGCCGGCCTGGTCGATGGCTTCGACGAACGCCATGGCGCTGCCGTCGAAGATGGGAACCTCGGACCCGTCGATCTCGATGGCGACATTGTCGATGCCGAGCCCGAACAGCGCCGCCATGATGTGCTCTACCGTGGCGATGTGCTCGCCAGCGGGATCACCCAGCATGGTGCACAGGTCTGTGGCGCCGACTTCGGAAACCAAGGCGCGAACCTCGCGGCCCTGCTCTGCGCCGTTGAAAATCTGGAACACGATGCCGGTATCGGCATCTGCCGGCACGAAGCTGATGGAAACTTCCTTGCCGCTGTGGACGCCGGTGCCGGTAAGCGACGCGCGCGTCTTCACTGTCGTCTGATAGTCGTGCAAGACAATCCCCATAAGCCCGTAATGCCTAAGGTCCGCTTCTCCAGCCCGAGGGCGCGGCTCTTGTTGAAATCGGCAGGCAGGGCGACTTCCCCCGAAATCCTGACAAACCGACTATGGTGGCCGGAAGATAATGTCGCGGGTGGGAGACTCCAAATCACGGTTTCTTACTCTTTGTAACTGCGAGCCGGATCCAGTTGAGCTTGATAAGCTATTGAAATCTCATGATTTTAAACGTTAACAGGCAAGCAGTTTCTTGCTTGCCTGTTAACAATTCTTAAAGCCCGTTTACCAATCAGTTGGCCTGGCGGCGCAGGAACGCCGGAATCTCCAGCTGATCATCGTCCTGAGTCGCCCTCACCTGCGGCGTCAGGCGGCCCTGCTCGTCGAGTTGACCGCGGCGCGGCGCGTAGAGCTGCGCGTCCTGGCTGGCAAGACGGCGCACCTCAGGCGCTGCCTGGCGCAGCTTGGGTTCGCGCGGCTGCGCCGGCTGCAGCCGTGCAGGCTCTTCCTCGCGACGGGTCAGGCCGTTCGTCAGGCGCTTCAGCAGGCCCATCGGTCCGCTGCTGTTCTCGTGGTCGGCCGGGCGGTTCTTGGCATCCACCTCGGCCTTGACGACCGGCGGAAAGTCCTCGACGCGCGGCATCCGCTGCGGCGCCATCGCAACCGGTTGCGGCGCTTCACGCAGCATTTCGCGTGGCTGCGGGGCCGGCTGTGCCACGGGCTGCGGCATCGGCTGTGCTGGCGGTGCCTGGAAGATCTTGCTCTGCGGGCGGAAATCCTCCGCATGGGCAACGGGAGCCGGACGAGCCTGCGCCATCGCCGCTGCATTTGCTTCCGCCAGCTGGATGGCTTCGGCGACCGGGTCGACGGCGCGCGGTTCGTAAGCTGCCTGCTGGACCGGCGCCGGTCGGCTTTCCACCGCGGCAACGGCCGGGCGGCTGACCGGCTTCTGCGGAGCGGTGCGGATCGAGATCGGCGCTGCGGCGATTTCCGCCGCCGACTTGTCGATGCCGGTGGCAACCACCGACACGCGGATGACGCCTTCGAGCTCTTCGTCGAAGGTGGCGCCGAGGATGATGTTGGCGTCCTGGTCGACTTCCTCGCGGATGCGGGTCGCCGCTTCGTCGACCTCGAACAGGGTCAGGTCGCGGCCGCCGGTTATCGAAATCAGCAGGCCCTTGGCGCCCTTCATCGAGGTCTCGTCGAGCAGCGGGTTGGCAATGGCTGCCTCGGCGGCGGCCATCGCGCGGCCCTCGCCCGAAGCCTCGCCGGTGCCCATCATCGCCTTGCCCATCTCGCGCATGACCGAACGCACGTCGGCGAAGTCGAGGTTGATCAGGCCTTCCTTCACCATCAGGTCGGTGATGCAGGCAACACCGGAATAGAGCACCTGGTCGGCCATGGCGAAGGCGTCGGCGAAGGTCGTCTTGTCATTGGCCAGCCGGAACAGGTTCTGGTTGGGGATGACGATCAGCGTATCGACGCATTTCTGCAGCTCTTCGATGCCAAAATCCGCCGTCTTCATGCGGCGCTGGCCTTCGAAATGGAACGGCTTGGTGACGACGCCGACGGTGAGGATGCCCTTTTCGCGTGCGGCACGCGCCACGACCGGAGCCGCACCCGTGCCGGTGCCGCCGCCCATGCCCGCGGTGACGAAGCACATATGGGTGTTGGACAGATGATCGATGATCTCGTCGATGCATTCCTCCGCCGCCGCGCGGCCGACTTCCGGCTGCGATCCGGCGCCAAGGCCTTCGGTGACATGCGCGCCGAGCTGGATCAGCCGATCGGCCTTCGACATGGTCAGCGCCTGAGCGTCGGTGTTGGCCACCACGAACTCGACACCGCGCAGACCGGCGGTGATCATGTTGTTGACGGCATTGCCGCCGCCGCCGCCGACACCGAAAACGGTGATCCGCGGCTTAAGCTCGGTGATGTCCGGCTTTTGCAGATTGATCGTCATTGTCTCCGTCCTTTGCCTTTCACGCCGCTTCGCCGCCGCGGCCGCCTATGGGGCTGTCCCCGTCAATTAGAAACTGTCTCTCAACCACTGACTCATGCGATGCAGTTTTCCACCCGTTCCGGTCATTCTGAGACCGGAAATTCCTTTCGCCGGATGGCTCTCGAAGCTCGCCATCTGCGGATAGATCAGAAGCCCCACCGCAGCCGAGAAGGCCGGTCCCTTCGCCGCTTCCGGCAGGCCCGCCACGCCAAGCGGGCGGCCGATGCGCACATTGCGTCCGAGGATCCGGCGAGCCGCCTCCGGCAGGCCGGCAAGCTGGCTGGCGCCGCCGGTCAAGACGACGCGCTTGCCCACTGCATTGCCGTAGCCGGACTTGTTCAGCCGGTCGCGCAGCAGTTCGAGCGTCTCGTCGATGCGGGCGCGCACGATGCGCGTCATCACCGAGCGCGGGATCTGCAGCGGCACGTCGCCATCGTCGCCGATCGGTTGGATCGAGACCAGGTCGCGGTCGTCGGCGCTGCCCGGCAATGCCGAGCCATGCATCACCTTCAGCCGCTCGGCGGCGTCGAGCGAGGTCGACAGGCCCTTGGCCATGTCCAGCGTGACATGGTTGCCGCCGATTGCGATGGCGTCGCCATGGACGAACTTGCCGTCCGAAAACACCGAGATCGTCGTCGTGCCGCCGCCCATGTCGATGCAGGCGGCGCCCATTTCCAGTTCGTCGTCGACCAGGGCGGCCAGCCCGCTGGCATAGGGCGTCGCCACCATGCGCTCGACCGACAGGTGCGACCGGTTGATGGAAAGCTCCAGGTTGCGCATCGGCGCGGCGTCACCGGTCAAGACATGCATGTCGACGCCAAGTGCGTCGCCGACCATGCCGCGCGGATCGCGCACGCCGCGCTCGGCGTCCAGCGAAAAGCCGACGGGGAGCGAATGGATCACCTCGCGTTCGGCCTTCAAGGCCTGCTTGGCGCCGGCGCCGAGAACGCGCTTGATATCGGCCTCGTCGGCCTCGTGGCCGCCAAGGTTGATGGTGGCCGAGAAGGCTTCGCTCTTCAGCCGGCCGGCGGTCATGTTGACGATCAGCGAATCGACCGTCAGCCCAGCCATGCGCTCGGCCGCATCGACGGAAAGACGAATGGCATGCTCGGCGCGATCGAGGTCGACGACGACTCCCGACTTCACGCCTTGCGACTTCTGATGGCCGATGCCGATCACCTGGATCCGGTGCGAGCGGCCGCGCAACAGCTTGCCGTCATCGCTCGGTTTCAGCTTGGCCACCATGCAGCAGACCTTGCTCGAACCGACATCCAGCACCGTCAGGGTGCCGGACCGGCGCGACGCGGCGTCGCCATGACCGCCAAGCCAGCTCATATTTTCGTCTCCGGCTTGCGCTTCAGGCTTTTGGGTTTTTCGTTGAGGGCGGCTTCGCGCTGCGTCGCCGCCTCGGGCGTCAACTGCACGACCAGCCTGTCCGTCAGGCGCATGTCGACGGCGGCGATATCGCGCGACAACAGCCCCTTGTCCTGGTCCATCTTGACGAGCTCGGCGATCGCCTGATCCTCGCCATCCTCGGGAAGCTTGACGGTGATGCCGTTGTCCAGCTTCAGGTCCCAGCGCCGCTCGCCAACGCGGACATAGCCTTTGATCCGGCTCGCCAGCTCGGGGTATTTTTCGACCTTGACCAGGAAGTCCGGCGCCTTGGCCGGCGCACCGAGACCGATCAGCAAAGGCAGAAGCACCTGCTTGCCGCCGGAGAACGGCGCGATCACGGCGCCATTCTTCTCGATAACAGAGAGCTCATCGCCCTGCTGCCAGAGCGCGAAAGGCTCGCGCTCTTCGACGCGCACTTCCAGCGTGTGCGGATAGACCTTGCGCACCGCGGCGACCTCGATCCAAGGCAAGGTAGCAATGCGCTCCCGCGCGGCCCCGGCATCGAAACCGATCAGCGAGGTCCAGCCGTCGAGCTCGAGCCTGTCGAGAATGTCGATCTCGGAGGTCTGGCGATTGCCGACCACCTTGACCTGATCGACGGCAAAGCCGGTGCGGGCAGTGATGCTTTGGACGATGCCGTCGACATGGCCGCCGAGGTAGGCGCCATAGGCACTGCTCGACACAAGCAGCACGGCAGACATCATGGCCGCGGAGAAGCGCGGCGCCTGGAATTCACCCACGCCCAGGCGCGCAAGAACGCGCACCGGGCGGCGAAGCACACGCGGCAGCACGAAATGGCCTGATGACAACGGCAGGCCGAACAGCGCCGGCCCTGCCGCGCCTTTCCCCTTGCCTTGTCCCCATTTCAACGCAGACACGAAGCGTCCTCCACCATCCAACTCAACAAATCGCCAAACGAATGCCCGGCCTGGGCGGCGATTTCAGGCACCAAGGACGTCGGCGTCATACCCGGCTGGGTGTTGACCTCGAGCCAGACAACCTCGCCGTTTTCGGAATGCCGATCGTCATAACGGAAGTCCGACCGGGAAACGCCCCGACAGCCGATCGCTTGATGAGCCTTGAGCGCCAGTGTTTGTATTTTTTGGTAAATATTCGGTGAAACTTTTGCGGGGCATTCGTGCTTTGATCCCCCCGCGACATATTTTGAATCATAGTCGTAGAAGGAATGGCCGGTCGGGATGATCTCGCAGACTCCCAGAGCGACATCGCCCATTACGGCGCAGGTCAGCTCGCGGCCATGGATGTAGCGTTCGACCATGACGGTATCGCCATACTTCCATTCGGACGAGCCGATGACCTGCGGCGGATGCGACTGCCCTTCATGCACGATGACGACGCCGAAGCTTGACCCCTCATTGACGGGCT
>NZ_JBFULQ010000338.1:0-6096 GCF_054049815.1 Mesorhizobium sp. P5_C1
CCATCACCCAGGGCGGCGGCGGCAGCACGGCGAKCGACGCGTCTTTCCCCGCGCATACGCCGATCGGCGACCTGACGTTTTCCTGAAGCCTATCGCAATTACTCCAGAGTGATGACGTTGGGTCTCTGGGTTTAAAAAAATAAGAGAGTCGGGGGCACTGMCTCCGACTCCCCTTTCATTGCCTGGAACTGCGAAGCGTAGTGTAAGCGAGGTTTTGRGATGAACTGGAAGCAATCCGGCCAGGATTTGGCCGACCAGGATTTGGCCGACCGATATTCAGCCGACCACGTTCGTGTGAGTGCGACCAAGGATGCCGTGGCTTGCGAGTTCGGCGATGGCCTGGCGCTCCTCAATCTGAAATCCAACATCTATTACAGCCTGAACGGCGTCGGCGCCTTCATCTGGGATTTGATCCAGGAGCCCAGGTCGATCGCGGAGATCCGCAGTGCGGTGCTTGCGCGCTACAACGTCGACCCGGAGCGCTGCCAGGCCGACGTCGAGGCACTGCTGAAGGGCCTGGCCGATAACGGGCTTGCGAGGCTTGATCATGAGGAACTTGTCTAAGCAGGTTCCGCATAAGGCCATGGTTTTGCGGCAGGAACCCGCGACCGAAAGGAGCCCCCAGCAGAGAAGGCGCAGGCAAGGCCGGCGAAGCCTGTTTGGCATTCTCTCCCTGAGCGGCTCGGAAATGATCTTCCTTAGCCGCTGCCTGCTCGTGGTCGCGGCGGTTCGGCTGGGACTGACACTGTTGTCCTACAACCGTGTTCGCAGCCTGGTGACGCGGCTTGACGCGCGACAGTGCGCCAGCATGGGCGAACTGCGGCGCGTCGCCTGGGGGGTTGCCGCAGCGGCCCGTTTCGTTCCCTACGCCACGTGCCT
This sequence comes from Mesorhizobium sp. P5_C1, assembly GCF_054049815.1. Taxonomy (NCBI): domain Bacteria; kingdom Pseudomonadati; phylum Pseudomonadota; class Alphaproteobacteria; order Hyphomicrobiales; family Phyllobacteriaceae; genus Mesorhizobium; species Mesorhizobium sp. P5_C1. The sequence continues at coordinate 880 of NZ_JBFULQ010000338.1, forward strand.
GACCCAGGCGCTTTCGGGTCAATACATGCTTGCTCGACAGGGCAATGCCTCGAAGATACGCATCGGCATCGAACGCGGCACGGGCGAGCAACTCAAGGCGCATGCCTGGCTGGTCAGCGACAATCATATCGTGCTTGGCGGATCGATCGACGGTTTCGCCCATCTGGTCGACCACGGCAACTGATGAGCGGCGTGGCCGGAATCCTGCTTCGACAGGGGCACGCGGCAGCGGCCCGGGGGCACACACCGGCGGTCGCGGCGGCCGATATCCAGCAGATGCTGGCGCGCATGCGCCATCGCGGCCCCGACGGAAATTCGTGGTGGCTGGACACCGGCATCGCGCTTGGCCACGCCTGGCTCAACACCACCGATGAAGCCGGCCCCGGTCCGCTGACGATGGCCGACGGCAAGCTCGCCATCACCGCCGACTGCAGGCTCGACAACCGTGACGAGCTGCTGGCAAGGCTGGGCATCCGCGACAGGTCGGTCGCCGATGCGACCTTGCTGATGCGGGCCTATCTGCGTTGGGGCGAAGCCTGCCCCGTGCATCTGCAAGGCGATTTCGCATTCGCCATCTGGGATGCCGAGCGGCAGCTGCTGTTTTGCGCGCGCGACCATTTCGGGGTCAAACCGTTCTACTACCATGCGGCGGATCGGCGTTTTGCCTTTGCGTCGGAGATCGGGCCGATCCTTGGCGTCGAGGGGGTTGGCGGACATGTCTCCGAGCACCAGATCTCCGGGTTTCTGGCCGGGCTTCCCGATGACCCGCAGGCGACACCCTACAGCGACATCTTCAGCTTGCCGGCGCGCCACAGCCTAACCGTCACCGGCCAACAGGTGGTGCTGCGCCGTTACTGGCAGATCGAGCCGTCGCAACGACCGATACGGTCGGATGCGCCTGAGGAATTCGCCCATCTGTTCTCGCAATCGGTGCGCAATCGCATGCGGGGAACCTCGGCGGTCGGCGCGATGCTGAGCGGCGGCCTCGATTCCTCCTCGATCGCCTGTGTCGCCGGCCTGCAGAACGCCGCCGAGCGCAAGCCGAGGCTGCCCACCTTCTCGCTAATTTTCGAAAAGGGCTCGTCGATGGACGAGCGCCCGTTCATCGATGCGGTGCTGGATCAGCAGAAGGTCGACGGAACGCTGATTCCAGTCGGAAACTATGCGCCATTCGCCGAGTTCGAACGGGTGCTGGAAGAGCAGGAAGGGACGTTCCTGGCGCCGGGCCTGACGCTGACCCGCGGCATCTACCGGACTGCCGGCACAAAGGGCATCAAGGTGCTGCTGGACGGCCATGGCGGCGACGAGGTCGTTTCACAAGGTCATGGCCATCTGCATGAGCTTGCCAACGCCGGCCGATGGATGGATCTGTGGCGTGAGATCCGCAGCGCCTCCGACACCTATGGCGACAGCACGCTGGGCCTGTATTTCCAGTTCCTGACCCTCTACGGGCCGGCCTGGCGGATCGCGAGACTGAGGCATATGGCGAACCGCATCCTGAACAGGATACGCAGGCCGGCGCAGGCGCCGCGCGGCCGAGGCTGGCGCGACCTGGTCAATCCGGACCTGGCCAGGCGCACCGAGCTTGTGGACCGATTTCACCGAGCCGGATACATGCCGCCCGGCGTCCAGGCCAGCGACGCCTTGAGCCATCGCTGGATCCTGTCGAATGGTTATGTCCCGCATGCTTTCGAGGTTCTCGACAAGGCTGCCGCCAATTTCGGCGTCGAGCCGCGCTATCCGTTCTGGGACAAGCCGCTGGTCGAGTTCTGCCTCGGCCTGCCCGGTGAGGAAAAGCTCAGCCACGGCTTTGGTCGCTATGTGCTGCGCCGCGCCATGGAAGGCGTGCTGCCGGCAGCGGTTCAGTGGCGGCGCGACAAGATCGACTTCACCGCCAATCTCGTCAACGGCATGCTGCGCAACCACCGCGACCTCTTGGAACAGCTGCTGATCTCGGATGCGAGCCGCATCGCGCCCTACGTCAATCTCCCCCAGGTGAGTGCTGCCTATGCGCGGCTGCTGCGTCAGCCCGATCGGGCGGCGCCTTTGGATGTCCAGTATGTCTGGCGCTCGGCATCGCTGTCGCTCTGGCTGCGGCAGCTCCAGCACAGCGGGAGCCCCGCATGATGCCGCGCAATGAGCCGCTCGCCGCATACAGTGATCATCACCGCCCGCATAGCCGGATCACGAGAGAGCGCCGCTTCTACCGCGCCTATGGCCTGACCATCGCATCCGAGGTGACGTTGCCCGAACTGGAGCCGACGGCGCCTGGGGCGGCGGACGTCGTGATCGCCGTCGGCCCGATCGACCTGCCGAAACCCGGCTTGGAAGCCGCGACCGAGTTTCGGTTCGAAGCGGAGCGGCAATATCTCGCATGGCATGCCGTCGGCACATTCCTGATCAGCGATGGCTGCCGCATCGACGTCGAACCCGCGCCCGGCGTCGACGACACGCTGATCGCGTTTCCACTGCTGGGTCCGGTGATGGCGCTGCTGCTGCATCGGCGCGGCCTGCTCGTCCTGCACGCCAGTGCCATTGCGGTCGCCGGCACGAGCGCCATCTTCATGGGCGACAAGGGCGCCGGCAAGTCGACGACGGCAAGCGCGATGATCCGGGCCGGACACGACCTGCTTACCGATGATGTCGTGGCGCTGGACCTCGCCAATCCGGGTCAGCCGATGATCGTTCCGGGTTTTCCGCAGATCAAGCTGGCAGCCGACGCCGCGGCGGCGATCTCGCTCGGAGAAGCCGAGGTGCGACCGCAAGTGCATCCGGCAATCGACAAGATGCAGCATCGCCTGAATGGCGCCTTTTCCGGCAACAGGGTGCCTGCGACCAGGATCTATATCCTCGAGCGCGGCGAAAAGGCTGCCATCACGCCGTTGCCCGGCATCGCCGCCCTGCCGGCCATCATCAAATTCTCCTATGTGACGCGGTTCGGCCGCGTGGCCCTGCCAAGCGATCTTGCAGAAGTGCATCTTCGGCAATGCGCGCGGCTGGCTGACCATGTCGGCGTTCGACGCCTCGAAGTCCCGACGGGCCTCGACAGGATCGGTGAGGCCGTGGACATGATCGAAAGGGATCTGGCGGCCGGGAATCTGGCGACTGATCGTATGCGGTCGTGAGCGCAATCATGTCGAAGTTCTCAATCCTTCGCCTGTCGCTGTTTCGAGACGTTGCCGCATTCGGCGCCGCCATTGCCCAGATCGGCGGCCGGCGAACCTGGACGGCGCTGCTCTTCCTGATCCTCGGCAGCCTGACCGAAGGTATCTCCATCCTGCTGCTGGTGCCGCTGCTGCATCTGGTCGGACGCCCCGACCAGGATTTTGCGGTCAAGCTGCCGAACAATGATTTCGTACGCTGGCTGGTGCCGGACGGAACGCTGCAACTGACGACCGTGCTTTGCCTGCTGGTCGGGCTTGTTGCCGTGCAGGCGGCGTTCAACCGCTTCAAGTCGGTCTACATGGCCAAACTGCTGTTCGATTTCATCAACCGCGTGCGCATGAATCTGTTCGAGAGCATCGGCAAGGCACGCTGGGGCGTCTTCACGCGCATGCGCAGTTCCGATCTCGACCATGCCCTGACCGGCGATATCGACCGCGTCCAGGGCGCTGCCTTCTCGCTGTTGATGCTGGTGCAGATCGCCGTGCTCCTGGCCGGCTATCTGCTGGTTTCAGTGTTCATCTCGTCGGCGATGACGCTGTTTGCGGTCATTATCGGCATCGTGATGTTCGTGGCGCTGCAGCCGTTTCGATCGCGGGCCACCGCCTTTGGCCGGGTTCTGACCGCCAATCGCCAGGATCAGTACCGGACGGTTTCGGAATTCCTGGGCGGCATCAAGGTGGCCAAGAGCCTGAATGTCGAGGCGACCTATTTCGCACAGCTGCAAGCGACGCTCGAAAAGATGAAGGCCGACAATGTCGACTATGTGCGCAACAGCACGATCGGCACCGCGGTGTTCCAGGTGGCGAGCGTCGTTGGTTTGAGCCTGTTCATCTATGTGGCACTGGTCCGCTTCAACCTGTCGCTGGCCGAGATCGTCGTCCTGCTGCTGGTTTTCATGCGAATCGCGCCGCGCTTCATGGACATGCAGACGCAGGCCCAGCAGGTCTTGATCAATCTGCCCGCCTATACGGCGATGCGCGGCATGCAGGCGCGTTTCGACGCCGAACGCGAGCCGGGCGATGCCGAAACCAGCGACGGCGGCAAGCTGTCTCTGGCAACCGGCCTCAACATCGGGGACGTCTGTTTCGGCTATAGCGACGACCCGGCCAAGATGGTCGTCAGGGACATCACCTTCGGCCTGCCGGCCGGCAAGGTCACCGCGCTGATCGGCCCCTCCGGCTCGGGCAAGAGCACGATCGCCGACATTCTGCTCGGCCTGCTCGAGCCGACCGCCGGCACGATGCTCGTCGATGGCGTCGAGATCGATGCCGGCAACCGGCGCCGCTGGCGCGATCAGGTGGCCTATGTGCCGCAGGACGTGTTCCTGCTGCATGACACGATCGCGGCGAACCTGCGCCTTGCCGCGCCGCAAGCCAGCGATGACGATCTGTGGACCGCGCTGCGCTCGGCGCACGCCGGCGAATTCGTCGAACGGCTCGACATCGGGCTCGAGACGGTGGTCGGCGACCGCGGCGTGCGGCTTTCGGGCGGCGAACGCCAGCGCATTGCGCTTGCGCGCGCGCTGCTGCGCAAGCCGTCCCTGCTCATCCTGGACGAGGCCACCAGCGCGCTCGACTGGCAGAACCAGTCGCTGATCGCCCAGTCGATTGACGGATTGCGCGGCACCATGACGATCCTGACCATCGCGCACCGGCCGTCAATGATCGCCTTCGCCGACTGGGTGGTGGCAATTGAAAACGGCCGCATTGTCGAAGTCGGGCAATATCAGCGGCTGAAGGAAAAAGCCGGCAGCCGATTGTCGCGGATGCTTTTGGGCGAACAGTCCGAGAGCCAGCCCGCTAACGTTGCGTGAGGCTGCCAGGCTTCTGGTTAGTGCAGGCTTCGCCTGGCGCTGCCCAGCTTCTCGCCTTCGGCCACCTCGGGCGCATTCAGCTTTCTCTCCGCGTCGCGAGCCATGTCGGCCGGCGTCGGCGGGCTTCTGGCGATCATGGCATAGACGAGCACGAAGTAGCCCGCCTGAATGATAATTGCGCAGATGATGACGCGGATCAGCGTCGTACCGATCGAAGCGCCGCCTAGCCAGGACCAGGC
>NZ_JBFULQ010000339.1:0-6080 GCF_054049815.1 Mesorhizobium sp. P5_C1
TGGCATCGTTGAACGCCGGTATGTAGCCGATGGCAACGACGGCGAAGAACAGGAACGCATAGGCAACGGCGAGCTTCTGGATCAACGTCATGAAGTATCCCCCTTCAGGGAGCCCATTCGCTAACGCTACTCTGCCGGACGCCTGACGCGGTTTTCTGCGCTTCCGATGCTCACGGACCCAAATGTCCGCTGCGCTTCGGTTCTCGAAACCCACGCCATGCGCCTCTGCAGAGCGCGATATCAAACGGACTCCGACGACGCCGGACGTTAGCTGATTTTAGAGCCGGTTGCAGCCATATCCGGAAACAGCGTAAAAATTGTAGGGGATAGCCAAAAAGACAGTCGGCGCCGGGATCTCTCCCAGCGCCTCCCTGTCAGATCAGGACACGGTCGCGGCAGCAACTTCCGTAAAGTCGTCGCGCCATGCCGGCCTTGATTTTGACGGTCCTGCCAGCCCGCCACCCGAGAGCAGCGCCCGTTCGGGACCACGCCGGTCTCCGCCCTTGCGGGCTTTGCCCTGCGCACCATCGAAGGTTTTTGCCGTCCTTCATGGCAGCATCGGTCCGCCGTCGGCGTTGGCACGCTTTCCGCGGCCCCGTAGGTCTCGGCATCCGTCCCTCCAACAGGCAAGCCTGCTCTCGCTCAGGGCCGTACGGGCCTCAGGAAATCCGCCTATCACTTCGCCTTTCGGCTGGGCGATCGGTAGCCGCCTGAGATGGGTTCAATGTACGCCGGGTAAGTGGTCGGCGACACTGCGGCAGGCCTGTGGATAATGGGATTATCGGGGATCAAGCAAGGACAACGGATCTTCCGGTCCGCCATGACGGGCGGCAGCAGTGGACATTCGCCCTTGCCCTGTCGGCGGGCGCGGGTTTCAATGCCGGCAAAGGATTCGAGGCGCCGGGCGCCTTGATGTCCTTGCGGGAGGGTGTGCTTGAAAGTCGGAGTGGTCCTCAATCCGATTGCCGGCGGCGGCCGGTTGAAACGGCATTGGCCGGAGGTCGCCGCGTCGCTGAAAAAGCATTTCGGCGAATTCGAGCTGCGTGAGACGCAGGCCGAAGGTGACGCCGAAAGACTGGCACTCGATCTCGCGGCAAACGGTTTCGACCTGGTGATCGCGGCCGGCGGTGACGGCACTGCCAGCGAGGTGGCCGACGGGCTGCTGCAGGCGTCCAAGGAAGGCCGCAGGACAACCGAGCTTGGCCTCTTGCCGTGCGGGACCGGCATCGATTTCGCGCGCGGGCTCGGCCTGCCGCGCGAGGTTGATGCGGTGCTGAAGCGGCTCGCCGAGACCAAGCCTCGGAAAGTCGATGCCGGGCGCATTTGCTACATCGACGACCATGGCGCGCTGGCCAGCCGGCATTTCATCAACATCGCCAGCCTCGGCCTGTCGGGCGCCACCGACCGCGCCGTCAACGCCGACAAGCGCAAGGGCAAGATGTCGGCCAAGACGCTGTTCCTGTGGCGCACCGTGGTCGAATTCATCCGCTACCGCTTCCAGCATGTCAGGATCACGGTCGACGACGGCACGCCGGTCGAGGCGCGCATGGCGCTGGTGGCGGTCGCCAACGGCAAGTTCTTCGGCGGTGGCATGATGATCGCGCCGGATGCTGAACTGGCCGACGGGCAGTTCGACATCGTCATCCTGCGCGCCGCCGGCAAGCTGAAGCTGATCTGGGATATCCGGCTGCTCTATGGCGGCCGGCACCGCAACCATCCCGCGATCACCATCCTGCGCGGCCGGAAAGTGGTGGTCGAGCCGCTCGGCGATGTCGAGACGAACGGCGCGATGGTCGACATCGATGGCGAGTCGCCAGGACGCATACCGGCGACCTTCGAGATCCTGCCCGGCGCGCTGACGCTCAGATATTGAATCAAGTCGTTAACAGATCGATTCAGGTGAGTCCGGAGATGGGTCCAACCAACTGAAATCGCTTGATTTCTTGCCTGGTGTCAGACTTCGAGCTTGGCTGGAAAACCGGGCGCGCGCAGGTCAGTGCCAACGGCATCTTCCAGCAGTTTGACGATCTGGGTCGACCAGGCGCCGCCGCCATAGGCTTCCTTGCCTTGTTCAAAAATCGCGTTGACGCGCGATGCCAGCTCGAGCGGCACGCCAGACTGTTCGCCCATGGCGAGCGCGAAGCCGAGATCCTTCAGCGCCAGGTCCATGGTGAAGCCGATGTCGTAGGAGCCGTTGAGAATGAGCTGGCTTTCGGTCTCATGGACGAAGCTGTTGCCGGAGGAGGCGACGATGGCGTGGTAGGATTGGGCGAGGTCGAGCCCGCCTTGCCTGGCCAGCATCAAGGCCTCGCCGGCGGCGACGAGATGGATGAAGGCGAGCATGTTGGTGATCACCTTGATCACCGCCGCCGAGCCGACCGGACCCATCAGGAACGACTTCGCGCACATCGCTTCGATGGCCGGGCGATGGCGCGCATAAAGTGCCGCATCGCCACCGACCAGTGCGGTGATCTTTCCGACCGCCGCCAGATGCACGCCGCCGGTGACCGGGCATTCCAACGTTTCGATGCCCTTGGCCGAGGCGAGGGCGGCCAGACGCACGATCTCGTCGCGGCCGTTGGTCGACATCTCGATCCAGGTGCCGCCCTCTGGCAGGCCCTCAAGCAAACCGCCGGGGCCGGCCAATACCGCTTCACTGACCTTTGGCGAGGGCAGGCAGGTTACCGCATTGCCGGCTCGCGCGGCGGCCTCGGCGGGACTGTTGGCGGCGGTGGCGCCGAGCGCGACGAGGCGCTCGACAGCAGCGGGCTCGCGGTCGAAGACGGTGACCGCGAAGCCGTCGCGGATCAGGCTGGCGGCAAGATTGCCGCCGAGATGGCCAAGGCCGATGAAGGCATAGCTTTCGCTCACGGCATCAACGGCGTCTGCATCATCTGCAGATGCAGTTCCTTGCCGGTGTAGGGATGCGCATCGCAGACCGCTTCGTTGAGCTCGACGCCGAGGCCGGGCTCCTTCGAGGGGATCACGTTGCCGTCCTGCCACTCGATCTTCTTCGTAAGCAGCGTCGCGTGGAAACCGTCCCACTGCTTCAGCGATTCCAGGATGAGGAAATTGGGCAGCGTCACGGCCACCTGGATGTTGGCAGCACCGACGATCGGCCCGCAATAGCAGTGCGGGGCGACCTGGATGTGGTAAGCCTCGGCCATGGCGGCGATCTTCTTGGTTTCGAGGATGCCGCCCGAGCGGCCGAGGTCGGGCTGCAGGATGGTCGCGGCGCGGTTCTCGATGACGCGGGCGAATTCGAACTTGGTCGTCAGCCGCTCGCCGGTGGCGATCGGGATCGACGTGCCTCGCGCCACCTGCGCCATCACTTCAGGCATGTCGGGCGGCACCGGCTCCTCGAACCACAGCGGGTCATAAGGTTCGATGGCGCGGGCCATGCGCAGCGCGCCGGAGGCGGTGAACTGGCCGTGGGTGCCGAACAGGATGTCGGCGCGGGTGCCGACCGCCTCGCGGATCGCCTTGATCATGCGGGTGGAGAGATCGATGTCGACGAGGCGCGGCTGGTGGCCGTCGAAGGCGGTGTAGGGGCCGGCCGGGTCGAGCTTGACGGCATTGAAGCCCTGCTCGACATATTCGAGCGCGCAGGCGGCGGCGAGATCGGGGTCGTTGTAGACGTTCTTGCCGCGCGCATCCTCGGAGTGGACGCTGCCGGTGTGCGGGTAGAGATAGGTGTAGGAGCGCAGCGTCTCGTGCACCTGGCCGCCGAGCAATTTGTAGACCGGCTTGTTGGCTTCCTTGCCGACAATGTCCCAGCAGGCCATTTCCAGCGCCGAGAAGCAGCCCATGCCGGACACGTCCGGGCGCTGGGTGAAGCCCGAGGAATAGGCGCGGCGGAAGAAATTCTCGATGTCGTGCGGATCGCGGCCGATCAAATAGCGCTCGGCCATGTCCTCGACCATCTTCGCCGTGACATGGGCGGAGAAGGTGGCGTTGTAAGCCTCACCATAGCCGACGACACCGCCATCGGTGGTCAGCTTGACGAAGATGAAATACTTGCCGCCGATGCCGGGCGGCGGGTTGCCGACAACCCAGGTCTTGACGTCGGTGATTTTCATTTTTGGTCCTCCAGAACCAGTTCGGCGCCCTTCCAACCGGTCATGATCGAGGCGGCGTTGGTGTTGCCGGTGATGTTGTCGGGAAAGATCGAGGCGTCGATGACACGCAAGGCCTCGATACCGTGCACCTTGAGGCGCGGATCGACGACGGCGCGCGTGGGATCGGGACCCATGCGGCAGGTCGACACCGGATGATAGACGGTGCCCGAACGCTTCCGGAAATCCTGGATCAGATCGACGTCTGATGTGATCGACGGCCCCGGCAGCACCTCTTCCTCGATGATCTCGGCCATTGCCGGCATCGAGGCGATCTTGCGCACGAACTTCACCGCGTCGAGCATCTCGGCGACGTCGGCCTCGGTCGAATACGCATTGGCCGATATCCTGGGATAGTCGCGCGGATTGCTGGAACGGATCATGATCTCGCCGCGGCTCGACGGGCGGCAATTGGACAGTCCGATGGAAAAGCCCGGCCACGGGTCGGGTGTCAGGATCGGACGCTCGCCGCTTTTGGGAATGACGGTCGAGAAGGCCTGGAAATAGAGCTGCATGTTGGGGCGGGTCGCCGCAGGGTCGGTGCGGAAGAAGCCACCGGCATTGTTCATCGACAGCGACAGCGGCCCGGACCGCGTCAGGATGTATTGCATGCCGACCAGGAGCTTGCCCCACCACGGACGCAGTGTCTGGTTGAGCGTCGGCAGCCTGCCTTTGAAGGTGTAGTTGATGCCGACATGGTCCTGCAGATGCGCGCCGACGTTCTCGTTGGCGTGGACGACGGGGATGCCAAGCTCCTTGAGCAGCGCCGAGGGGCCGACGCCGGACAGCTGCAGCAATTGCGGCGAGTTGACCGAGCCGCCCGACAGGATGACCTCGCGCCCGGCACGTGCCGTCTTGGTCTCGCCGTTCTGCAGATATTCGACGCCGACGGCGCGGCTACCTTCGAACAGCACCCGGGTCGCCAGCGCGTTCATCTCGACGCGGACGTTGGCGCGCTTCATCGCCGGGCGCAGGAAGGCACGCGCCGCCGACATGCGGCGGCCGTTCCTGGTCGAGATCTGGTAGACGCCAACGCCTTCCTGGGTAGCACCGTTGAAATCCGGGTTGAGCGGCAGACCGGCCTGCTGGCCGGCGGCGAGATAGCGCTTGGTCAGCGGGTGGACCGCGTCCGAACAATCGGTGACATGCAGCGGGCCGCCGACACCGCGCCATGCGTYGGCGCCGGCCTGATTGTCCTCCAGCGCCTTGAAGGCGGGCAAGATATCGTCATAGCCCCAGCCTGGGTTGCCGGCGGCTGCCCAGGCATCGAAATCCTCGCGCGCGCCCCGGATCCAGACCATGGCATTGATCGAGCTCGAGCCGCCGAGCAGCTTGCCGCGCGGCCAGTGGTCGGCGTTGCCGGCGAGCCCCGGGTCGGGCTCGGCCTTGTAGTTCCAGTTCACCGCCGGATCGAAGAAGGTCTTGCCGTAGCCGAGCGGCATCTGCACGTAGAAGCGGCGGTCGGTGCCGCCGGCCTCCAGCACCAGCACGGAAAAGCGTCCGGAGGCCGACAGTTTGTCGGCCAGGACCGAGCCGGCCGAGCCGGAGCCGACGATGATGAAGTCATAGGTCTGCATGATTGGTGGGCGGCTCCGGAAATCTGGCCACAGCCTAGACGCGGCGGGTCGGCCGCGTCGCCGCGCCTTCCGGCATCGGTTGTGAAAAAAGCGACCGGGATGCCAGGTCGAGTTGCGGGGAATCCCGACAATCGCGCTTGATATGCATGGGGTCGACAGCTTATGCGATGATATCAGCCAATCTGCGGAAGGCAGGAATCATATGCGCACCTTGCCTGATGCTTTCATTTCCGAATTGCCGGGCCACTACAGCGGCAAGGTCCGCGAAAACTACGACCTGCCGGACGGCAGGCGCATCATCATCGCCACCGACCGTCTCAGTGCCTTCGACACCATCCTGACCTCGATCCCGTTCAAGGGGGAGATCCTCACCCAGACGGCGCGGTAC
>NZ_JBFULQ010000340.1:0-6056 GCF_054049815.1 Mesorhizobium sp. P5_C1
GTGCTGTCTCCTGCTCGGCCCACAGCCCTTTCTCTATATGGCTCTTGGCTTCTCCTGGCTGTTCACTGCCTTCGGCCGGCTGCTGTCGATGATGTCGGATGGCGCCAATACGCCTTTCAATTGGGTGTCCATTGTGGTGGAATTGGCATTGGCGGCGTTGCCGCTCGCCTTTGCCTTCGGCTTTCTGCCTTGAATCCCTGGGTTTCCGGGGCGGAAGGCAGGACTCTTTTGCCGGATGCGACAATAGTGCCTGAAAACCATGCGGAACGACGCATTGCGGTCTTAAAATGCCTGTGGTAGACGGCAATCGACTTTCGGCCGGGGATAGCGGAAGCCGCGTCTCCGTGCTTGGAAAAATGCAGTAAGGTCAAAGATTTAGCCAGAGTTTTTGCTCGCGCCAACAATCTGCGGCCTGTCAGACAAGAGAAAAGACGGTCCGTGGCCCAATCGTCATCGCCAATCTCAGGTGTCGCAGAACGCTACGCGGGTTCGCTGTTCGAACTCGCCCTGCAGGCAAATTCGGTCGCCAAGGTCGAGGCAGACCTCAACAGTTTCGAGGCGATGCTCGCGGGCAGTGCCGACCTTACCCGGCTGATCAGCAGCCCGGTGTTTTCCAGCGAGGATCAGGCCAAGGCCATCGCGGCGATCGCCGACAAGGCAGGGATCACCGGCCTCACCGGCAATTTCCTGCGCGTCGTGGCCCGTAACCGCCGTCTGTTCGCCATCCCCGGCATGATCAGGGCGTTCCGCCAGATTGCCGCCGAACACCGTGGCGAGACCGCTGCTGAAGTGACGTCGGCGCACGAGTTGACCGATGCCCAGCAGAACGAACTCAAGGCGGCGCTGAAGGGCGTTGCCGGCAAGGACGTGGCCATCTCAATCACCGTTGATCCGTCGCTGCTCGGCGGGCTGGTGGTCAAGATGGGCTCGCGCCAGATCGATACGTCGCTCAAAACCAAACTCAACTCGCTCAAGCTTGCACTGAAAGAGGTCGGCTGATGGACATCCGCGCCGCGGAAATTTCCGCAATTCTGAAAGACCAGATCAAGAATTTCGGCAAGGAGGCCGAGGTCTCCGAAGTTGGACAGGTGCTGTCCGTCGGTGACGGTATCGCCCGCGTCTACGGCCTCGACAATGTCCAGGCCGGCGAAATGGTCGAATTCCCCGGCGGCACTCGCGGCATGGCGCTCAACCTCGAAGCCGACAATGTCGGCGTCGTCATCTTCGGCGCCGACCGCGACATCAAGGAAGGCGACATCGTCAAGCGCACCGGCGCCATCGTCGACGTTCCGGTCGGTCCGGGTCTGCTCGGCCGCGTCGTCGACGCGCTCGGCAATCCGATCGACGGCAAGGGCCCGATCAAGGCAGTCGAGCGCAAGCGTGTCGACGTCAAGGCGCCCGGCATCATCCCGCGCAAATCGGTGAACGAGCCGATGTCGACCGGCCTCAAGGCCATCGACGCACTGATCCCGGTCGGCCGCGGCCAGCGCGAACTGGTCATCGGCGACCGCCAGACCGGCAAGACCGCCATCATCCTTGATACGATGCTCAACCAGAAGTCGGTGCACGACAACGGCCCTGAGAAGGAAAAGCTCTACTGCGTCTACGTCGCCGTCGGCCAGAAGCGCTCGACCGTGGCGCAGTTCGTCAAGGTGCTGGAAGAGCGCGGCGCGCTCGAATATTCGATCATCATCGCCGCCACCGCGTCCGACCCGGCGCCGATGCAGTACCTCGCGCCGTTCGCGGGCTGCACCATGGGCGAGTATTTCCGCGACAACGGCATGCATGCGTTGATCAGCTATGACGATCTGTCGAAGCAGGCCGTCGCCTACCGCCAGATGTCGCTGTTGCTGCGCCGCCCGCCGGGCCGCGAAGCCTATCCCGGCGACGTCTTTTACCTGCACTCGCGCCTGCTCGAGCGCGCCGCCAAGCTCAACGACGATCTGGGCGGTGGGTCGCTSACCGCCCTGCCGATCATCGAGACKCAGGCCAACGACGTGTCGGCCTATATCCCGACCAACGTGATCTCGATCACCGACGGCCAGATCTTCCTCGAAACCAACCTGTTCTTCCAGGGCATCCGTCCGGCCGTCAACGTCGGCCTGTCGGTGTCGCGCGTCGGCTCGGCCGCGCAGATCAAGGCGATGAAGCAGGTTGCCGGCTCGATCAAGGGCGAGCTCGCGCAATACCGCGAAATGGCGGCGTTCGCGCAGTTCGGCTCCGATCTCGACGCCGCCACGCAGCGCCTGCTCAACCGCGGATCGCGCCTGACCGAACTCCTGAAGCAGCCGCAGTTCTCGCCGCTGAAGACGGAAGAGCAGGTCGCGGTGATCTTCGCCGGCGTCAACGGCTATCTCGACAAGCTGCCGGTCAACCAGGTCGGCAAGTTCGAGCATGGCCTGCTCAGCCACATGCGTGCGGCGGGCAAGGACGTGCTCGATGCCATCCGCAAGGAAAAGGCGCTGTCGGACGGTCTGCGCGCCAAGCTGAAGGCCGAGATCGACGCTTTCGCCAAGACCTTCGCCTGAGCGAAGCGCCAGTCGGGATGAGACAAGACGGGATCAGGTTTGAAGCATGCCTTCATTAAAAGACCTTCGTAACCGTATCGCCTCGGTCAAGGCGACGCAGAAGATCACCAAGGCGATGCAGATGGTCGCCGCGGCGAAGCTGCGCCGTGCGCAAGAGGCTGCGGAAGCGGCGCGCCCCTATTCGGAGCGCATGGGTTCCGTGCTGGCCAACATCACACAGGCAATCGGCGGCGGCGGCGATGCCCCGGCGCTGATGACCGGCACCGGCAAGGACGACGTGCATCTGCTCGTCGTCTGCAGCGCTGAGCGCGGCCTGTGCGGCGGCTTCAATTCGCAGATCGCCCGCCTTGCCCGCGACCATATCCGCAAGCTTTTGGCCGACGGCAAGCAGGTCAAGATCATCTGCGTCGGCAAGAAGGGTTTCGATATCCTGCGCCGCGACTATGCGTCTATGATTCTCGATCGTGTCGATCTGCGGGAGGTCAAGACGCTCGGCTTCGTCAATGCCGACGCGATCGCCAAGAAAGTCGTCCAGCTCTTCAACGAGGGCGGCTTCGACATCTGCACTTTGTTCTATTCGCAGTTCAAGTCGGTGATCAGCCAGATCCCGACCGCGCAGCAGATCATTCCAGCCGGTATCGCTTCGGCTCCGGCCGGGGCAGTGGATGGCGGCAGCGCCGTCTATGAATACGAACCGGAGCCGGGCGAAATCCTCTCCGATCTCATTCCGCGCAACATCTCGGTGCAGGTTTTCCGGGCGCTGCTCGAAAACGCGGCCGGCGAAATGGGCGCCAAGATGAGCGCCATGGACAATGCGACGCGCAATGCCGGCGAGATGATCAACAAGCTGTCGATCACCTACAACCGCCAGCGGCAGGCGCAGATCACCAAGGAACTGATCGAAATCATTTCGGGCGCCGAGGCGCTCTAGGCGCGGTTTGCGGGTCATCGACCCGCGAGCGGACCGCGTGAGAAACAAAGGACGAAAAAGGGTAAAGACGATGGCGAAAGCAGCGACCCCCCAGAAGGTAACACCCAAGACGGCAGCCCCCAAGGCCGCAGCCCCCGCGAAGGCGGCAAAGGCTCCGGCAGCAGCCGCAAAGGCAGCTCCGGCCAAGACGGCATCAGCACCGGCCAAGGCCGCAGCGACCAAGACATCCGCAGTGGCCACCAAGGCAACCGGCGTTGTCGGCAAGGTCCGCCAGGTCATCGGCGCCGTTGTCGACGTGCAGTTCGGCGATCACCTGCCGGCGATCCTGAACGCGCTCGAGACGACCAATGTCGGCAACCGCCTGGTGCTCGAAGTGGCCCAGCATCTGGGTGAAAACACCGTGCGCTGCATCGCCATGGACTCGACCGAAGGTCTGGTGCGCGGCCAGGAAGTGCGCGACACCGGCGCGCCGATCACCGTCCCGGTCGGCCCGGGCATGCTCGGCCGCATCATCAACGTCATCGGCGAGCCGGTCGATGAAGAAGGCCCGGTCGACGGGATCGAAATGCGCTCCATCCACCAGCCGGCTCCGACCTATGTCGAGCAGTCGACGGAAGCACAGATCCTGATCACCGGCATCAAGGTGCTCGACCTCCTGGCTCCCTACGCCAAGGGCGGCAAGATCGGCCTGTTCGGCGGCGCCGGCGTCGGCAAGACCGTGCTGATCCAGGAGCTGATCAACAACATCGCCAAGGCGCATGGTGGCTACTCGGTGTTCGCTGGCGTCGGCGAGCGCACTCGCGAAGGCAACGATCTCTATCACGAGTTCATCGAGTCTGGCGTCAACAAGAAGGGCGGCGGTGAAGGCTCCAAGGCCGCTCTGGTGTATGGCCAGATGAACGAGCCGCCGGGCGCCCGCGCCCGCGTCGGCCTGACCGGCCTGACGGTTGCGGAATATTTCCGCGACCAGGGCCAGGACGTGCTGTTCTTCGTCGACAACATCTTCCGCTTCACGCAGGCGGGTTCGGAAGTGTCGGCTCTGCTCGGCCGTATCCCGTCGGCCGTGGGCTATCAGCCGACGCTCGCCACCGACATGGGCGCGTTGCAGGAACGCATCACCACCACCACCAAGGGCTCGATCACCTCGGTGCAGGCGATCTACGTGCCCGCCGACGACTTGACCGACCCGGCGCCGGCGACCTCGTTCGCCCACCTCGACGCGACCACGACGCTCAACCGCGCCATCGCCGAAAAGGGCATCTACCCGGCCGTCGATCCGCTGGATTCGACTTCGCGCATGCTCGATCCGCTGGTCGTCGGTGACGAGCACTATGCCGTCGCGCGCCAGGTGCAGTCGATCCTTCAGCGCTACAAGTCGCTGCAGGACATCATCGCCATCCTGGGCATGGACGAGCTGTCGGAAGAGGACAAGCAGACGGTGGCACGCGCCCGCAAGATCGAGCGCTTCCTGTCGCAGCCCTTCTTCGTCGCCGAAGTGTTCACCGGCTCGCCTGGCAAGCTGGTCGACCTGGCCGACACCATCAAGGGCTTCAAGGGCCTCTGCAACGGCGACTATGACCACCTCCCGGAAGCCGCCTTCTACATGGTCGGCGGCATCGASGAAGCGGTCGAGAAGGCACAGCGCCTGGCGGCCGAAGCGGCATAAGAAGCGAATAGCGAATAGGGAGTAGCGAATAGGGGTTTATGAGACGAGCGAGTTTCTTCACTACTCGCTACTCACTATTCCCCGTTTGCTAGATTGATCATGGCCGAAGCTTTCAAGTTCGAACTGGTCTCGCCGGAGCGCCTGCTTGTTTCCGAGCAGGTCGAATCCGTCGTCATTCCAGGTGCAGAGGGCGAGATGACCGTGATGGCGCATCACGCGCCGGTCATGACCACGATCAAGCCGGGTGTGGTCACTGTTAAGACCGCGTCGGGCGAGGAAGAGCGTTATGTCGTGTTCGGCGGCTTCGCCGATATCGTTCCGGCTGGCTGCACGCTGTTGGCGGAGTCGGCTGTGGCGGTGAATGATGTCGACCGCGCCGATCTCGCCCGCCGCATCCAGGAAGCCAAGGAAGACGCCGCCGACGCCAAGGACGACGAGGCCCGCAGCAAGGCCGAACAGTTCCTTAGCCAGCTTACGACGCTGGAAGGCGCCATCCTGCCGGCCTAAAATTCGCTTCAGATGAGTGAAAAGCGGGGCCTTGCCTCGCTTTTTTGTTTGGCGGACAGTCCGGCTGCCTTGGGTATGGGGGTGGCCGATGATGAAGAAACAGCTGCGCGAGAAACAGCTTCGCGATCCCGCTGGTCGACCGCTTTGGTATCCGCCTTTGGCGGTCCGTTCGGTGGGTTCCTCTGGATCGGCAGCGGCAGACTGGCGGCTGCCAGCCTAGTGGTGGTCAGTGCCATCAGCTTGGTGCTTATCTACATCGGCTTTCCGGTGTTTCCGGGCGTCGATCTGGCTTGGCTGGCCAATCTTTCAGGTATCGCTTTGATGATCGTGTGGGTGGCGCTCGTCCTGCCTTTGCGTCGCGATCTGAGCCGTATCGGGTCCCGCCTCGACTATTCACTTCCTATTCCCAACGCGGCGAAGGCCA
>NZ_JBFULQ010000341.1:0-6040 GCF_054049815.1 Mesorhizobium sp. P5_C1
GATGAGTGGTGGCGGCTGGGTCGCCACGTTCGACGACGTCACCGAAAGCAGGCTGGTCGAGGAGCGCATGACCCATCTTGCGCATCACGACACGCTGACCGGACTGCCCAACCGTTCGATGCTTCGCGAACGGCTCGACCAGGCGCTGGAGGATGCGACTTCACCGCTGGCGATCTTCTCTCTCGATCTCGACCGCTTCAAGGCGATCAACGACACCTTGGGGCATCCGGCCGGCGACTGGCTGCTGAAAAGCGTGGCCGAGAGGCTGCGGCGTTGCCTGCGCGATGAAACAGACATCGTCGCCCGTTTCGGCGGTGACGAGTTCGTCATCATCCAGTCCAACTTCAAAGACCTTGCCGACGCGGAAAAGCTGGCGAAACGTATCGTCGAGGCGATCGCACAACCGTTTCGCGACAAGAGCCGGGAGATGCATGTCGGCATCAGCCTTGGCATCGCCGTTTTCCCCGACGACGGCAGGGATGCCGATACGCTGCTGAAGAACGCCGACACGGCGCTGTACCGGGCGAAGAGCGAAGGACGCAACCTTTACCGATTCTTCGAGCCAGCAATGGACGCCACGGTGCAGGCGCGCCGGGCGCTTGAGGTCGACCTTGAGACAGCGTTGCCGCGCCACGAATTCGATCTCGATTTCCAGCCCATCATGAACATAGGCTCCGGCGGGATCGTCGGCGCGGAAGCCTTGATGCGCTGGCATTCGCCGACACGCGGCACGGTGGCGCCGGACAACTTTATTCCCGTCGCCGAAGAAACCGGGCTGATCGTGCCGCTTGGCGAGTGGGCATTGAGGAAAGCCTGCGTGGCGGCGGCAAGTTGGCCTTCCCTGCGCATTGCGGTCAATGTCTCGGCCGTGCAGCTCAAAAGCGGCGGCTTTGCCCGCAGCGTCATCTCGGCGCTGGCCTTCTCCGGCGTCCCGGCCAGCCGGCTCGAACTGGAAATCACCGAAACCGTGCTGATGGACGAAAGCGAGACCGTGCTGAAGACGTTGCGTCAATTGCGAGGGCTGGGCATCCGCATTGCGCTCGACGATTTCGGCACCGGCTATTCCTCGCTCGGCTATCTCCGGCGTTTTCCGGTCGACAAGATCAAGATCGACCGTTCGTTCATCCGCGACATCGGCAATCGCGACACAGCAGCAATCGTTCGCACCATTATCGGGCTGGGCGCCGAGCTCGGCATCACGGTCACCGCCGAGGGTGTCGAGACCGAGATGCAGTTTGACTTTCTGCGCGTCAATGGCTGTGTCGAAGCGCAGGGCTATCTGATCGGGTTGCCGTCAAGGGCGGCGGATATTCAGCGCCTGCTGATGCCAACCGTCGCCGCCTTCGGGCAATCCGGTTGAACCGGCGGTACCCGCTATTTCGGCCCTGGCCAACTTGGCTGTGACAGATGCGCGGCCATGAAACCGGCGACGGCTTCGACCTTGGCGGGGCGCGAGCGTGCTGAGGGCGTGACGAAATACAGCGCGCCCCTCGGCAAAGTCCAGTCGGTCAGGATCGCTTCCAGGCGCCCATCGGCAAGGTATTCGCCGGCAATGAATTCCGGCAGCTCGGCAATCGCCATTCCGGCCAGCACTGTTGGAACCAGCGCGTCAGAATTGGTCACCCGCAATGGCCCGGAGGGCGTGACGGCCTCCCTGTCACCCGCGGCATTGCTGAAATGCCAGACGTCCTGCCGAGGACGATAGGCATAGCCAAGGCAATGATGCGCGTCGAGGTCGCGCGGCGTGCCTGGACGGCCATACCGGGCGAGATAGGTCGGTGCCGCGACGATGAACGGAGCAATGCTGCACAGGCGCCGCGCAACCAGCGAGGAATCCGGCAGGACGGCAATCCGGAGTGCTGCATCGAACCCATCACCGACCAGGTCAACGACCGCATCGCTCAGATGCATATCGATCGACACGTCGGGGTAGAGTTTGAAGAAATCAGGAAGCAACGGCGCAACGCACCGCAGCCCAAACGACATCGGCACGGCCAGACGTACAAGGCCGCGCGGACTGGCCGACAGCTCGCGTGCCGCATTCTCGGCATCCTCCGCGTCACGGTAGAGGCGCGACGCCCGCTCGGCGAGACGATGACCAAAATCCGTGAGGGCGAGACGCCGCGACGTGCGGTTGAAAAGCCGCGCGCCAAGCCGCTCCTCCAGTCGGCTGACGCCACGCGATACTGTCGCCACCGACAGGCCGAGCACGCGCGCGGCGGCAGCAAAGGACCGCTCCTCCGCGACTTTGGCGAACATGGCCAATCCTTCGAAGTCCGGAACTTTCGACATCACCAATCCTGCAACGATTGTTTGCAAACATTGCTATTTCGAAAAGAACTACCTGTCCATATGTCTCTGTCACCGACAACAGGAGTGACGAAAATGACACGGAAACTCGAAGGAAAGATCGCCGTGGTTACCGGCGGCAGCAGCGGCATCGGCCTTGGCATCGCCAAGCGCTTCGCCTCTGAAGGCGCCCATGTCTACATCACCGGACGGCGCCAGGCCGAGATCGACAAGGCCGTCACGGCAATCGGGAAGAACGCCACCGGCATCCAGGCCGACTCGACCAGTTTCGCCGATCTCGACCGACTCTATTCCAAAGTGAAAGCGCAAAGCGGCCGGATCGACGTGCTCTCGGTCAATGCTGGCGGCGGTTCCATGCTGCCGCTCGGGCAGATCAGCGAACAGCACTATGATGAAACATTCGACCGCAACGTCAAAGCCGTGCTGTTCACCGTGCAGAAGGCGCTTGGATTGCTGGTGGACGGTGCATCGGTGATCCTGACTGGTTCGACCACCGGCTCAACTGGCGCGGCGGCGTTCAGCGTCTATGGCGCGTCGAAGGCGGCCCTGCGCAATTTTGCCCGCAGCTGGATTCTCGACCTGAAGGAGCGGCAAATCCGCGTCAACATTCTCAGTCCCGGTCCGACCCGTACAACGGGTCTCGCCGAGCTTGCCGGACCTGAGGCCGAACACCAGAAGGGTTTGCTCGATTTCCTTGCCAACCAGGTGCCAATGGGCCGGCTCGGCGATCCCGATGAGATCGGCAAGGCGGCCGTGTTCCTGGCCTCGGACGATTCCAGCTTTGTCACCGGCGCCGAGCTGTTCGTCGACGGCGGTATTGCGCAAATCTAGCCGTCGTACCGGTCGCGTCTTCAAGCAGGGCGCGACCGGTATGCAACCGCGCAGCATCAGCGCAATGTCTCGATGTATTTTTCGTGGAAGCTGACATAGCCCGGTTCGACAATCTTCAGATGCCGCTCGATCAGCGCATGAAACTCCGGCAATTGATGAAACGGCACGCCGGGATAGGCATGATGCTCGGCATGGAACGGCATGTTCCACGCCAGCTTGCGCACCAGCCAATTGGTCAGCGTGGTCCTGGTGTTCTCCAACATGTTGGCGACGAATGGACAACGGCCATGCTCGGCCAAGAGATAGAGGCGCAGAAATGGCTGCCCGAGCAAGGCCGGCACGATCCAGACGTAGAGGAGCACCGTAAGCCGGAAATAGACGGCCAGCAGAATGACCCCGGTATAGAAGGCAAGCATGGCTTGCGCCTCGACGCGCACCTTGGCGTAGCCTTTTGGCGGCACATAGCCTTCCCGGCCGCGGCCCTTCGCATTGCCACAAAGCGTCTTGAGGTGCCCCCACCACACCGGGATGCCGGAGACATGGACGAGGTATTGCCTCCATGTCTCCGGTTTGGGGAAAGCCAGTTCCGGATCATTGTCCGGGTCCTGGGTGTATCGATGGTGGGCGAAATGGAAATAGCGGAACCAGTCCGCAGGCAGCCCGATCGCCAGGCTGCACACCCGCGCCACGGCATCGTTCAGCCACTGCGTTTCGAAGGCCGTGCGATGCACCGTCTCGTGCAGCAGCGTGAACAGGAAGACGATCAGGATGCCTTGCGGCAGCATCAGCAGCGGCCAGAACGGGACCTTGGCGGCGATCAGCGATCCGATGATGATGATCGCACCCCAATGAGCACCAAGTTGGACAAGGCCCGCGACGTCTGATTTGGCGGTCAGGCGATTGCGCTCTTGCTGCGTCAACGATGCGATTACGTCGCGATGGTCCACTGGCGTCATCCGGAGTTCGAAAATGTCGACGCCCATATCGTATTCAACAAGAAAGCTTTCTGAAAACGATGAATTATGCGATTTAGATAAGGTCAACTTATCTATCGGGCAGCATGATCGCTTTTCCATCCTTGCGCGGACTCCAGGCTTTCGAAGCGGCGGCGCGTTCCGGCAGCTTTGCCGCGGCAGCCCAGGAGCTGTCCATCTCGGCTGCCGCGGTCAGCCAGCTGATCCGGACCATCGAGGACCAGATGGGCCGCAAGCTGTTCAACCGGGTCAACCGCCGCGTCGTCCTCACCGACGCCGGCAGGGAAATACTGCCTCGGCTGACAACGGCATTCGGTGAGATCGGCAGCGTGTCACGCGAACTGGGCGGCGCCGAGTTCCGCTCCCGGCTCGTCGTGTCAGTCCCGCCATCCATGGCGATGGGCTGGTTGTCGTCGCGTCTGGCGGGCTTTGTCGCGGCCCACGGCGCTGTCGACATATCGCTCAGAGGCGAAGACGACCCGGTATCGTTCGACCGAGACCTGATCGACATCCGCCTTTCCTATGGCCGTTCGCACTATCGCGACCAGGCAACGGAAGACATCGCCAGGGATGCCGTCTACCCCGTTTGCGCCCCTGATCTCGTTGCGACGAACAGATATCTGGACGGTACCGCCCTCACCGGTCTGCCGCTGATCCACACCGACTGGGGCCCAACGGGCGCGTCGTTCCCGTCCTGGCGCAACTGGTTCGAAGCGATGGGCATCGAGCCTGGCCGGGCAGCGCAACGCGGCCTTTCGGCGAATTCGTCACGGGCCGCCCTTGATCTTGCCATTTCCGGCCTTGGCGTGGCGCTGGCGCAAGGGGTCTACTGTGCCGAAGCGCTGGAAGACGGCCGGCTGGTCAGGCCGCTGGCCCAGGCGCTGGAGCTGCGCCAGCCTTATTGCCTGACAATCCCGGAACGCAGCGCGAGACGCGATGTGGTGGCGGCATTTCGCCAGTGGCTGATCGAGGAATGCGTGCGCACGGTCAAATCGCCGGCGCTGACCGAGGGCCGTTGACTGCCGCCTCTCAGAGGTGCCCGCTCAATGCCTCCACCATGTCCTTGTTCGTCGCCACGGGAACGATCTCGAACTCCACCAGATCGGCCCATTCGATGACCCAGCGCTGCAGCAGCGTGACGTCATCAGCCTCCACCAGCAGGAAGCAGCGGCTCATATCCGCCGCGATCCAGCTATGGTGCACGAGCAACTCGTCCGGCTTCAGGCGGCCGCGATCGCTGAAGCGACGGTAGATATCCTTGCGATCGCAACCGCGAAAGTCCTCGATCACGACGAACAGCATATCCACCCCCGATCAAATTAGCGCCCCGGCCGGTCCAGCCGCTCCAGGAACCACTGCGTCAGCCGCACCCAGACCTCGTCCTT
Source organism: Mesorhizobium sp. P5_C1 (assembly GCF_054049815.1). NCBI lineage: Bacteria > Pseudomonadati > Pseudomonadota > Alphaproteobacteria > Hyphomicrobiales > Phyllobacteriaceae > Mesorhizobium > Mesorhizobium sp. P5_C1. Next base: position 5,501 of record NZ_JBFULQ010000341.1, read on the forward strand.
TTCGCCGGAATCTTCCCAGCCATGGTCGAGGTTCGGATTGTCGTTGACCTCGATGACGAAGACGCCATCTTTGGTTTCCTTGAGGTCGACGCCATAGAGCCCGTCACCGATGCAGCGCGCCGCCTTCACCGCCGTCTCGACGACATGCGCCGGGGTTTCCTTCAGCGTGAAGGTCTTGATGCCGCCCTGGTCGGGTTTGCCGTTGGCCTTGTGGTTGACGATCTGCCAGTGCTTCTTGGCCATCAGATAGTGGACGGCAAACAGGGGCTGGCCGCCGAGCACGCCGACACGCCAGTCATATTCGGTCGGAATGAACTTCTGCGCGATCAGAAGATCGGAATCCTCCAGCCATTCCGTGGCGAGCGTCTTCAACTCCTCGAAGTCAGCGCATTTCTTGACGCCGCGCGAGAACGACGAATCGGGGATCTTCAACACCAGCGGAAAGCCGAGCGTCTGCGCCGCCAGTTCGAGATCCGAGCTGCCGGCGATCATCACCGTCGGCGGCACCGGCACCTTGTTGTAGGCCATCAGCTCGTTGAG
>NZ_JBFULQ010000342.1:0-6037 GCF_054049815.1 Mesorhizobium sp. P5_C1
ACATTGCGGTGCGAAATGGGCCAGGGAAATCAAGGAAATCAGCTTGAAATAGGGGAAAACCTGTGTTGTGTTTGACAGGAAGCCGTTGTAAATTTGTCATGACTGTAAAAGATACGCGCGTAAGGTCTCTGCGAAAGTGGTGTAAATTCTTGTCAAGGACAGTTGATGGCTGACCAGAAGATCTTTGCCGGGCCGCGCATTCGCCGTATCCGTAACGCCAAGGGCCTGACGCAGACTGCGATGGCCGAGGGGCTCGGTATCTCGCCGTCCTATCTCAACCTGATCGAGCGCAACCAGCGGCCGCTGACCGTGCAATTGATCCTCAAGCTGGCGTCCGTCTACAAGGTCGATCCGCACGAACTGCAGGGCGAGGCGAGGGGGTCCGTCGCTGCCTTGAAGGAAGTGTTCACCGATCCTCTGCTGGTCGGCGAGTTGCCGGGAGATCAGGAGTTGATCGAGCTTGCCGAGGCGGCGCCCAACGCGTCGGCGGCGGTGATAAAACTGTTCCGCGCCTATCGCGAGCAGGCCGAGCGCCTGTCCGACCTCAACGAACTCCTGGCGCGCGAAGGTCGGGCGACCGCACTTTCCGGGGCTCGCTTGCCGATAGACGAGGTGCACGAGATTTTCGAGCGCCGGCCCAACCATTTCGCGGCACTCGAGGAAGAGGCCGCGGCGTTCACCTCGGTGCTTGATCCCGGCGACGATCTGTTCGGCGCGTTGAAGGCCTGGCTGAAGCGCGAATACGGCATCGTGGTCAAGGTGCTGCCGGTCGCCACCATGCCGAACTGGCGCCGCCGTTATGATCGCCACTCGCAGCGCCTGTTCCTGTCCGAACGGCTGTCGCCGTTCGATCAGCTGCGCGAAGTGGCGATGGAAGCCTGCCTGATCCGCATGACGGTCGCGGTCGCTGGCGAGATCCAGGCGCTCAAATTGACCACCGACGAGGCCCGCCGTCTCGCCCGTTTCGAACTCGGCCGCTATGCGGCGCATGCGCTGATGATGCCCTACCAGGCCTTTCATGCGGCTGCCGTTCGTGCCCGCTATGATATCGACGTTCTGCGTTCGCGCTTCGGCGTCTCCTTCGAACAGGCGGCGAACCGGCTGACCATGCTGCAGCGGCAGGGCGTCCAGGGCGTGCCGTTCTTCATGCTGGAGGTCGACAATGCCGGCAACCGCTTCCGCAAGGCCGGCAGCCAGGGCTTTCCGCAAAGCCGCTTCGGTGGCGGCTGTCCCAAGCTGCCCGTGCATGTCGCTTTCACCCAGCCCGGCCAGATCTTCGTCGAGGCGGTGGAAATGCCCGACGGCGCCGAGTTCCTGTGCATTGCCCGCACGCTGGAAGGTCCGCAAGGCGCCTTCTCCGAGCGTCCGCGCCGCACGGCGTTGCTGCTTGGCTGCGACATCGGCTTTCGCGACGACATCGTCTATGGCGCGGCACTTCCCGGCGCGGCTGCCACCGCGAAGGCGGGCAGCGTCACGGCGACGCCGGTCGGGCCCGCCTGCCGGCTTTGCGAACGCGTCGGCTGTCTGGCGCGTGCCGAGCCGCCGGTGACGCGTCCACTTGGCCTCGACGAGATGGTGACGGGCCTGAGTGCCTTCGACTTCCAGTGACGCTGGCCCCCAGTGACGCCGGGCCGGGTGCCACAATTGTCGTCGATCTCTGGCTCACCCCCGGCCTTCGCCTTTGCGTTACGCGAACGGAGCATCTTTTTGTCGTCCCTTGCGCATCGTCCCGTCCACAAAAGCCCGACAGTCGCGCCCATGACCGACACAGCACCATCACCGAGCGTTGTTTTGTCGACCGTCTCGCCGCGCGAGGAACGCGTCGGCATGCTTTTGGTGTTCCTGTCGGCGCTGATGTGGAGTTTCGGTGGCACCATCGCCCGCTTCATCGCCGTCGGCGACAGCTGGACGGTTATTTTCTGGCGCTCCGTCTGGGCAGCGGCCTTCCTGATCTGCTTCATGGTCTGGCGCGACGGCTGGCGCGGCACGCTGAAATTGTTCCGCGACATGGGTCTGCCCGGCCTGGCCGTCGGGCTCTGCTTCGCCACGGCATCGACCGCCTTCGTCGTCGCACTTGCCTACACAACCGTCGCCAACATCCTGCTGATGCAGGCCGGCGTGCCGCTTCTGGCGGCGCTGTTTGCCTGGGCGTTGTTTCGCGAGAGGGTGAGTGTCGTGACCTGGCTGGCGATCGCCGCCGTCATTACCGGTGTCGCCATCATGGTGTCGGAATCGCTCAATGGCGCCGTCTCGCCGATAGGCGACGGGCTGGCGCTCTTGATTGCTGTCATGTTCTCGATCGCCACCGTCATTACCCGGCGGTTTTCCAGCGTTCGCATGACGCCGGCGACCTGTCTCGGCACCATGCTTGCGGCGGGCTTTGCCGCCTCGCAGGCATCGACATTCGCCGTGTCGGCCAGTGACATGGGCTTTCTGTTTGCCTTCGGCGTGGTCAATCTCGGTCTTGGCCTGGCCTTCTTTGCCACCGGGGCGCGGCTGATCCCGGCGGCCGTCGCAGCATTGCTCGGCACGTTCGAGCCGATCCTCGGCCCGATATGGGTCTGGCTCGTCCATTCCGAAGTACCGTCGGAGCGCACCATCATCGGCGGCGGGGTGGTGGTGACGGCGCTGCTCGTCCATATCGGGCTCGAATTCAAGCGCCAGGCACGACCCGAGCGTGCAGGGGTCACAGGGGTGCCATCGCCTAATTGATGCGGCGTGCATGCTTTGCCATTGACAAATTCGCTGCCGCGCGGGCAGGCTGAGACTACGCAACAACAAGACAGGCGTATCTTGCCAAGTCTCCCTGCCGGTCAGATCGAGACCGGACCACATCGTCGTATCTCTGCCCCCGCCACGGCGAAAGCCTTTGACGGTATCCGCACGCCTCCCAGGCAGCGACAGGGACACAAACCCACCACCCGCCGCTCATCGAACCGCCCGCATGCTGTCGGCGGTTGGCGCTTGTTGCTTCCTGGAAAGCTCAATAGTCTGAAACAAATGCCCGGCCGCGCGGGGTCCGCGTCGAGCCGGCGAAGGAACACTCATCAAAGGAGAATAGCATGATCCGCAAAGCGCTCTGGCTTTCGGCGACCTCGGTATTTCTGACGCTTTTCACCGTCGGCGGCCATGCGGAAGATCGCGTCGTCAACGTCTTCAACTGGTCGGATTATATCGACAGTTCGATCATCGATGATTTCACCAAGAAAACCGGCATCAAGGTCGTCTATGACACCTTCGATTCCAACGAAATCCTGGAGACCAAGCTGCTTGCCGGCGGCAGCGGCTATGACGTGGTCGTGCCCAGCGGCAACTTCCTCGCGCGCCAGATCCAGGCCGGCGTGTTCCAGAAGCTCGACAAGTCGAAACTGCCGAACATTTCCAACATGTGGGACACGGTTTCGGAACGAACCGCCAAATACGACCCCGGCAATGAATACTCGGTCAACTATATGTGGGGCACGGTTGGTCTCGGCTACAACATCAAGAAAGTGCAGGCGGCACTCGGCACCGACAAGATCGACAGCTGGGATGTGTTCTTCAATCCGGACAGTCTGGCCAAGTTGAAGGACTGCGGCGTCTATGTGCTGGATTCACCGGCCGACATCATCCCTGCGGCGCTGAAATATCTCGGTCTCGACCCCAACAGCACCTCGCCTGACGATATTGCCAAGGCCGAGGAGGCCCTGCTCAAGGTCCGGCCTTACATCAGAAAGTTCCACTCCTCGGAGTACATCAACGCACTCGCCAACGGCGATATCTGCCTGGCCGTCGGCTGGTCGGGTGACGTGTTCCAGGCTCGCAACCGCGCGGTCGAGGCCAAGCAGGGCGTGGAAATCGGCTATTCCGTGCCGAAGGAAGGCGCTCAGATGTGGTTCGATCAGATGGCGATCCCTGCCGATGCGCCGCATGTCGCCGAGGCGCTCGAATTCATCAACTACATGATGACGCCGGAAGTGATCGCCAAATCGTCGAACTATGTGCTCTACGCCAACGGCAACAAGGCGTCGCAGCAGTTCGTCGACAAGGCGCTTCTCGACGACCCGTCAGTCTATCCCGACGCGGCGACCTTGCAGAAGCTCTATACGGTCCAGCCTTACGATCCCAAGACCCAGCGTCTGATCACACGCAGCTGGACCAAGATCGTCACCGGCCAATAGCAATCCGAGACGGTCCCGGCAGCCACCTGCCGGGACCGATTCTTTCTGGGGCAAGAAGCAAGACACAGGACGGAGTGGGACATGAAATCGCTTGGCAGCATCCGCAGGGATTTTGCGCCGTGGAACGACCCGAACGCCAAGCCATACATCCAGTTCGACAATGTCACCAAGAAGTTCGGTGACTTCACCGCCGTCAACAATCTGTCGCTGACCATCTTCGAGCGCGAGTTCTTCGCCCTGCTCGGCGCGTCGGGCTGCGGAAAGTCGACGCTGCTCAGGATGCTCGCCGGATTCGAGGAGCCGACAGCTGGCCGCATCCTGCTCGACGGCCAGGATCTGCGCGGCATTCCGCCCTATCGCCGGCCGGTCAACATGATGTTCCAGTCCTATGCGCTGTTTCCGCATATGACGGTCGAGAACAACATCGCCTTCGGCCTCAAGCAGGACGGCATGCCGAAGCCCGAGATTGCGTCACGCGTCGCCGAGATGCTGAAGCTGGTCAAGCTCGAACAGTTCGCCAAGCGCAAGCCGCATCAATTGTCCGGGGGCCAGCGCCAGCGCGTCGCGCTCGCCCGCTCGGTCGCCAAGCGGCCGAAGGTGCTCTTGCTCGACGAGCCGCTCGGCGCGCTGGACAAGAAGCTGCGCGAGGAGACCCAGTTCGAACTGATGGACCTGCAGCAGAATCTCGGCCTGACCTTCGTCGTCGTCACCCACGACCAGGAAGAAGCGATGACCATGGCCGACCGCATAGCCATCATCGACAAGGGCGAGGTGATGCAGGTGGCGACGCCGGCCGAAGTCTATGAAGCGCCGACATCGCGCTTTGTCGCCCATTTCGTCGGCAACGTGAACATGTTCGAGGGCAAGGTCGCCGAGCAGACCGCAAACACGACACGCATCGCGGGTTCGAGCGGAGCCCAGATCGTCGTCGACAACGCCGCCAAGACGGCTGCAGGCGCCGATATCGTGTTCGCCATCAGGCCGGAAAAGATCAAGATTTCGTCTAAGAAGCCGGCCGATGCGGTGAATGCACTTGAAGGCGAAGTCTATGACATTGCCTATCTCGGCGACATGACCGTTTTTCACGTCAGGCTGGATGACGGGCAGATGGTGCGGGCCAGCACCATGAATGCCGCCCGCATCACCGAGGATCCGCTGAGCTGGAACGACCGCGCCTGGGTTTCCTTCCGGCCCGACGCCGGCGTCGTGCTGACGCGGTAGGGGGCGGTCATGTCGAACGCCGCCGTCACCGCATCAGCCCCGGCAACCAATGCCGACAAGTCCGTCCTGGCCAGGCTGGGAGCGGCTTTCGTCGGCCGCCTGGTCATCATCATCCCGTATGTCTGGCTGCTTTTTTTCTTCCTCGTTCCCTTCATCATCGTCTTCAAGATTTCGCTGTCGCAGACGGCAATAGCCATGCCGCCCTACACGCCGGTGCTCGACTTCAAGGACGGCATCTCCGGGTTCTTCGCCGGCTTTGGCGCGCTCAGCTTCGACAACTACGCCTGGCTGACGCAGGATGCCCTCTATTTCAACGCCTATGTGACAAGCGTCATCATCGCCGCGATCTCGACGGTCCTGACGTTGATCGTCGGCTACCCGATCGCCTATGGCATGGCACGCGCGCCGGCAACGATCCGCCCGACATTGCTGATGCTGGTGATCCTGCCGTTCTGGACTTCGTTCCTGATCCGCGTCTATGCCTGGATCGGCATCCTCAAGCCGGAGGGGCTGCTCAACCAGCTGCTGCTGGCCACAGGCATCATCAGCCAGCCCTTGATCATCCTCAACACCTATACGGCGATCTTCATCGGTATCGTCTATTCCTACCTTCCGTTCATGGTGCTGCCGCTCTATTCGTCGCTCGAAAAGATGGA
>NZ_JBFULQ010000343.1:0-6033 GCF_054049815.1 Mesorhizobium sp. P5_C1
CTTCCGCAGCGATCCGTCGGCAGCCATGACGCTGACCCTCCAGTCCCATTCGACCATCAGCAGAATTGAGCGCCGTCTTGCCTGCCTTGGCCAAAGCCAGGGCGACAATTCGGCGCCGACGGCCTTGCGCAACGACCAACCTTTCCAACACAATCAAGAAAAGCCGCAAGAAGGGAACGACCGATAATTTTCACAGCTTGAAGGAGAACAAGCATGTCATTTCGCAGCCAGATCTCGAAACTGTCGATGGGCGCGGTCGCGCTCGCGTCCCTAAGCCTGCTGACACCTTCCGCCCAAGCCGCTGCACCTGAATCCAACGACCCGATCAAGATCGCGCTGTTCGACTGGACCAGCGTCAACCTGAATGCCAAGATCCTCGGCGGCATCCTGGAAAAGCTCGGCTATACCGTCGAATACCCGACCGCGGACTACCTCTCCAGCCTGACCACCGGCCTCACCAATGGCGACCTCGACGTCGGCCTCGAGTTCTGGGACACGACCGCCGGCGAAGCCATGAAAGCCTCCGACGCGACCGGCCAGACCGAACGGCTCGGCAAGCTCGGGCCCAAGGCCAAGGAAGAGTGGTGGTTTCCCGAGTACATGAAGGAAAAGTGCCCGGGCCTGCCCAATTGGGAAGCGCTGAAGGACCCGAAATGCGCCGAAGCATTTTCGACGGCGGAGACCGCACCGAAGGGTCGCTATCTCGGCGGCCCGGTGACCTGGGAAGGCTTTGACGACGAGCGTGTCGAGGCACTGAAGCTGCCCTTCACCGTCATCCATGCCGGCACCGACGCGGCGATGTTCGCCGAGCTGGACTCGGCCTATCAGCGCAAGGCGCCGATCATGCTGTGGATCTATTCGCCGCATTGGGCACCGGCCAAGTACAAGGGCGAATGGGTGCAGTTCCCCGAATACACACCCGAATGCTACAATGACCCGAAATGGGGCGTGAACCCGGACGCCAAATATGATTGCGGCAAGCCGCATGGCGAGATCTGGAAGTACTCCTGGTCCGGCATGAAGGACAAGTGGCCGGTCGCCTACAAGGTGGCAAAGGCGTATACGATCGATACCGATGAGCTCAACAAGATGAGCGGCGAGATCGATCTCGGCGGCAAGGCGCCGGAAGACGTCGCCGCCGCCTGGATCGCTGCCCACGAGGCAGACTGGAAAGCCTGGGCGCAGTGATTGTTCCGACTGGAGAGATGAGACCCGGCTGTTGATCGGCCGGGTCTCGATTCCTGATATTCCAGAAGGACGATTGGATGACGGATAGGACTGAACAGGCACCGACGCAGCCGGGCAAGGATGCCCGCCCGATTAAGCTTGCCTGCCGCAATGTCTGGAAATTGTTCGGATCGAACGCGGCCAATTTCATCCGCGAGCGCGATGGCAAGGCCAGCATGGCCGACGTCACTGCCGCCGGGCTGGTTGGGGCCGTGCGGGCAGTCGACCTTGAAATCCGCCAGGGCGAGATTTTTATCATCATGGGCCTGTCGGGGTCCGGCAAGTCGACGCTGGTGCGCTGCATGTCGCGGCTGGTCGAGCCGACGCACGGCAAGGTCGAATTCGAAGGCAACGACCTGCTGAAAATCTCGGATTCGGCACTTATCGAATTGCGGCGCCACCGGATGGGCATGGTGTTCCAGAATTTTGCGCTCTTGCCGCATCTCAACGTGCTTGAAAATATCGCCTTTCCGCTCAGCATCCAGGGACAGGACCGGCCGACGCGCGAAGCGCGGGCGCGTGAGGTCATTGAGCTGGTCGGATTGCGTGGCCGCGAACATTTCTACCCGCGCGAACTTTCCGGCGGCCAGCAGCAGCGTGTCGGCATCGCCCGCAGCCTGGCGACCAAACCGGAAATCTGGTTCCTCGATGAGCCGTTCTCGGCGCTCGACCCATTGATCCGCCGCGAGATGCAGGACGAGTTGATGAGGCTGCAGACCATGCTGCACAAGACCATCGTCTTCATCACCCATGATTTCGACGAAGCGATCCGGCTGGCCGACCGCATCGCCATCATGAAGGACGGCGAGGTCATCCAGATCGGCACGCCGGAAGAGCTGGTGGTCAACCCGGCGACCGACTATGTCGCCGAGTTCACCCGCGACGTCGACCGCGCCAAGGTGATCTCGGCGCGCAGCCTGATGCGGGCCTGCGACGGCACCGCGCATGGCGGCACCGTTGCGCCAGATGCCAAGATCGCAAGCTTTTCAGCGGAGATCGTATCCGCCGGCAAGCCGTTCGCGGTGGTCAACGGCACCGGCAAGCCGATCGGCGAGGTGACGCCGCAAGCGGTGATCGACCTGCTGGCCGGCATCGATCGCTCGAGGGCCGGCGCATGACGGTGACGGCTGGCGCCAGCGAGGCAAGGGCGCGTCCGGTTCAGGTCTGGCTGATCGTCTGGGCCTCGGCGCTTGCCGCCGTGCTTGTCGTGTTCCTGCTGCGGGACAGCCTGCCCTGGGCCGTCAATTATCCCGCCAGCGCAATCGTGCCGGTCGCCGACTGGGTCGGCGCCTTGATGGGCTGGATCAAGTCGAACCTGTCGTGGCTGACGCGCTCGATCACCGCGGTGCTGGGCGTGCCGCTCGACTTCGCACTCAACCTGCTGGCCAAGAATTTCAAGATCGGTCACGGTGCCGACGGCTATGTCTTGCCGCGCTTGTCCTGGGTCGGCGTCTGCGCCGCCGCCTTCCTTGCCGGGCATGCCGCCGGTGGCCGGAATCTCGGCATGCTGGTCGGCGGCTGTTTCCTCTACATCGCACTGTTCGGCCAATGGACCAGCGCCATGCTGACGCTGGCGCTGATCTCCATCGCCGTGCCGTTCTGCATCGTCACCGGCCTGTTCGCCGGCATCTGGGCGTGGCGCAAGCCATGGGCGGAAAGGCTCATCGTCTCCCCTGCCCTTGACCTGATGCAGACGATCCCGACCTTTGCCTATCTGATCCCGATGCTGCTCCTGTTCGGCAACAGCCCGGTTTCGGCGATGATCGCGACCGCCATCTTCGCCACGCCGCCTATGGTGCGGGCGACGATGCTTGGGCTGTCGCGGGTACCCTCCGAGATCGACGATTTCAGCGAGATGGCCGGCTGCACGGCGCGGCAGAAACTGTGGCGGGTGCTGTTGCCCTCGGCGCGGCCGACGCTGATGGTCGGCGTCAACCAGGTGATCATGCTGGCGCTGAACATGGTGATCATCGCTTCGATGATCGGCGCCGGCGGGCTCGGCTACGACGTGCTCTTGGCGCTACGCGCGCTGAAGGTCGGCGAGGCGATGGAAGCCGGTCTCGCCATCGTCGCGCTGGCGATCGCGCTCGACCGGCTGAGCCAGGCGATCGCGCACAAGCAGGCAATGGGCCATGTTCATCGGGAATTGAGCCCCAGCTTCTGGCGGCGCTATCCCAATTTGACGCTGGCTATCGCCATCCTTGTCGTCACCACGCTGCTCGGCCTGTTCGTGCCGGCCTTCGCGGCGGTGCCGAAGGCGATCACCTTCACCACCGCGCCGCTGTGGAAGGCAGCGGTGAACTGGATCACCATCAACTTCTTCGACACGATCGAGGCGTTTCGCGTGGCGCTGATCCTCAACGTGCTGAACCCGCTGCGCGCCTTCTGCGAAGGCTTTCCGTGGCTGGGCGCGGTGTGCCTGCTCGGCCTTGCCGGCTATCAGCTCTCCGGCCTGCGGCTCGCGGCCCTGGTTGCCGCACTCACCGCTTTCTGCGCCGTCACCGGGCTGTGGGAAAAGACCATGGCGACGGTCTATCTCTGCGGCATCTCGGCCTTCATCGCTTGCCTGATCGGCATCCCCATTGGCCTGATGGCCTCACGCAGCGACCGTTTCGAGAAGATCGTCACGCCGATCATCGACACGCTGCAAGTGCTGCCATCCTTCTGCTTCATCATCCCCGTGGTGATGCTGTTCCGGGTCGGCGACGTCACGGCGATGATCGCAACGGTCGCCTTCGCCGTAGTGCCGGCCATCCGTTACACCAATCACGGCATCCGCCAGGTGCCGCCAGCGCTGATCGAGGCGGCAAAAGTGTCGGGTTGCACGCCGCGCCAGACCTTCTTTCGCGTGCAGCTTCCGCTGGCGCTGCCCGAAATTATGCTGGGCGTGAATCAGACGATCCTGATGGCGCTGGCGATGATCATCATCTGCGCCATGGTTGGCACCCGCGACCTCGGCCAGGAAGTGTTCATCGCGCTGTCCAAGGCCGATTCCGGCCGCGGCATCGTCGCCGGCCTCGCCATCGCCTTCATCGGCATCGTCGCCGACCGGCTGTTCAACGCGTGGACGGCGAAGGCGCGGGCAAGGCTGGGTTAGTCCAATTTGGTGCCGAATGTCTGAGCCAGGCGATCCGCCCTTTACCGTCCTCGTTTTCGACATGGCCAGAACCGGCGAGCCGGACGGCGAACATCTCGTCCCGGGCTTCGGCACGCTGGAGGCGGCGACGGCCTATGCCGTCGCGCGGGTTCGCGCCTCGGTGGAGGAACTGCGCAAACCCGGCATCGCGGCCGCTGAGTTGCGCCAGCTCTGGCATCTCTACGGCGAAGACTGCTCGGTATTGAGCAATCCGGTGCGCGGCAGCGATCTTCTCGACGAGTTCATCGCAACGCCGGCGACGCCTGCCGAATGCGACTGGCAGGCGCTGGCGCCAAGGCTGCGCCGCTTCCACGCCACCCTGTTGATCTCCAACGACAATGACGAGTCGGTCTGGGCCGGAGGCTTTTTCCGCGAGCCGTACAGGCTGTCGGGGCAAGGCCTGCTCGACCGGTTCCGTGACGACGCCATCGCCGCCTTCAATCGCCAGCGCATCGTGCCGGCGGTGCCGACCAAAATCCTTGTCGCCAATCATTTCGAGCTTCCCGACCCGCCGCATCCGCCACTTGGCGACACACCGCCGCTGAGATCCTGGAAGATCGAGATCGAATTCGTCTGCCACGATGTGAAATTCGGCGCCAACGCCGACGGCATCTTCGCATGGCCAGAGGAGCCGGGCGGACCAACCCTCGCCGCCATGACATTCCTGCTGATGGCCGACACGCTGGCAGTGCGCGGCGATGGCCCCGACTTTGCCAACACCAGCGACGTGCTGTCGGTCAAGGTGACGGAGACCGACGCTCCGCCCGACTATCCGCTGGATTGAAGTCGGCGCGCCTTGCTACTCCGCCGCGACGCCTTTCACCTCGAGAAAGCTCTCCATCGAATCATCCAGCGCCTGCAGCCAGGGTGTATGGTGCAGCGGCGCCATGGTGCCGGTCATCAGCGAGCGATAGGCGTGGTCGCGGAAGCTCATGATGTCTTCGCCCTTGTGGTGCTCCCACTCCATGAAGGTCTTGTTGACCGCCTCGACGTCGAAGCCGGGATAATCGGTCTGGTCCATCAATTCCTTGGTGTAGTCGCCCTGGAACCAGATCATCTGTTCGGCGTCCTCCAGCGTTTCCTCGCGCGCCCGCCATTTTGCGCCATGCGCGGCCATCGCCTCGGCCGACGGCAACTTGATACGGCCCATGATGACATCGCGGGCGAACCAGGCCTGCGCGTCGAACATGTTGAAGGTGTAGAACTGATCMTGCATGCCAATGAAGGACAGCTTCGGGTTCTTCTCCCAGACGACGCCCTCATAGAGCCCGTCCGGCCACATGCGGTTGGCGGTCTTGAGCTTCAGATCCTCGGTGAGGAAGGGGAAGGAGTGGAGATAGCCGGTGCACAGGATGATGGCATCGACATCCTTGGTGCTGCCGTCCTTGAAATGGGCGGTCTTGCCGACGACCTTTTGCAGCAGCGGCACCTCTTTCCAGTTCTCCGGCCATTTGAAACCCATCGGCTTCGAGCGGTAGCTGGAGGTGATCGATTTGGCGCCGTATTTGTAGCACTGCGAACCAATGTCCTCGGCCGAATAGGAGCGGCCGATGATCAGAATGTCCTTGCCCTTGAATTCCATCGCATCGCGGAAATCATGGCTGTGCAGGATGCGGCCGTTGAAGGTCGAAAATCCCTCGAAATAGGGCACGTTGGGCACCGAGAAATGC
>NZ_JBFULQ010000344.1:0-6018 GCF_054049815.1 Mesorhizobium sp. P5_C1
GGACTCTACGAGCGCGGAATCCTCTCGGCTGGCATAGGCTGGCAGGTGCCGCGCATGCCGGGGCTCGGCGATGTCGACTGGAGCGGCTTCTTCTCCGGCCTCTACCGGGCCGGCTATGACGGACCCATCATCATCGAACACGAGGACAGGCGATTTGAAGGCAGCGACGATCAGGTGAAGCGGGGCTTTCTGCTTGCCCGCGACGTGCTGCGTCCGTTCGTGAAATGACGGCGCAAATGCATGTCGCCCAAAGCGCGGAGGAGCGATTTTGGGACAATGACATGCATGGAACAAGCACAAGAACTTAAGGCGCGCCGCGTGAATCTCTTTCTGCGCGACGCGGTTTAACGGCTTGGAACTGAACTGAAAAACAATGTGGAGGAAGTCTGAAATGAAGAAATATCTGACCATGGTCCCGCTACTTGCCGGCGCGGCCTTCCTGGCCTCGGTGGGCGCCTCGTCCGCCGCTGGCAAATACACCATAGGCATCTCCAACACCGTGCAGGGCAATGGCTGGCGCGAGGAGATGGTGTGCGCCATGAAGGCGCAGGCGCTGGCCTCCGGCGAGGTGGCCAAGCTCAACATCGCCCACCGCAACACCGATGCGGCCGGCCAGCTCGAAGACATCCGCAACCTGATCAGCGCCAAGGTCGACGCCATTGTCGTCAACCCGGCCGATCCGGCCGGCATCAAGGCGGGCCTCGAGGAAGCCACCAAGGCCGGCATCGTCGTCGTTGCCGTCGACCAGGCGGTCACCGAACCGTCTGCCTACATCATCTCCAACAACCAGGAGCAGTACGCCTATCTCGGCGCCAAATGGCTGTTCGGACAGATGGGCGGCAAGGGCGAAGTGTTCTACATGCGCGGTGCCGCCGGCGCGTCCGCCGACAGCGACCGCGACAAGGGCTTCAAGAAGGCGCTGGCCGAATTCCCAGACGTGAAGGTCGCACAGGAAGTCTTCACCGGCTGGCAGCAGGACCAGGCCAAGCAGCAGATCCTTTCTTTCCTCTCGACGGGAACGCCGATCAACGGCATCTGGACCTCCGGCATCGACAAYGTCATCGTCGACGCGCTGGTCGAGTCGCAGGCGCCGCTGGTGCCGATCGTCGGTGCCGACAATGCCGGCTTCGTCGGCCAGTTGAGCTCGGTGAAGGGTCTCGTCGGCGCCGCAGTCACCAACCCCGGTTCGATCGGCGGCGCTGGCGTGACGCTGGCGCTGCAGATCCTCGACGGCAAGAAGCCGGCACAACAGACCGTGCTTGTCGAACCGCAGCTGTGGGAGAACGCCACCGACGAAGGCAAGGCCAAGCTGAAGGCCGCCGCCGACCCGTCGCTGAGCCCCGAATGGCCGGTCTCGATCTCGATCCCCGACTGGACCACCTACACCAAGGACCAGATCGTCGCCTGCAAAGGCCCGGGCGAGTAAGTCTGGGCTTTCGCTAACGGCCGTCGGTCGGCGCCGCCCCTCACCTGCCTGCCGGCATCCTCTCCCCGTATAGAGACGGGGAGAGGAACGTCGTCGTCCGGCAGGACAGTGAGGGGCGGCGCTGACATTCGCAGTGATCCGAGCACGCAACCCGAGAACCGCACGATTTGACCAGCAACCCGCTCCTCGACGCCACCGGCGTCGCCAAGAATTACGGCGCCGTTGCCGCGCTGCGCAACGCATCGCTTTCGGTGCTGCCGGGCGAGGTGCACGCGCTGATGGGCGCCAACGGCGCCGGCAAGTCGACGCTGGTGAAGATCCTGACCGGCGCTATTCGTGCCAATGCCGGGCGTATCCTGATCCGTGGCGAGGCCCGCGACATACGCTCGCCCGCCGCCGCCCGCCGCGCCGGCCTTTTACCCGTCTACCAGGAACCGTCGCTGATCCCCGATCTCGACGTGCTGTCCAATCTCAGGCTGACCGGCACGCCGGTCGAGCCGTTCCGCGCCTGGGTGCGCGAACTCGGCATTCCCGATCTCGATATCCGCGACACCGCCCGCGACATTCCGCTGGCCGTACTGCGCGTGCTCGACCTGGCGCGTGCGCTCGCCGTCGAGCCCGACGTGCTGCTGCTCGACGAGATGACGGCGGCGCTGCCCGCCAACCTTGCCGAAAAGGTGCTGGAAGTGGTGCGCCGCCAGGGGGACAGCGGCCGCGCGGTGATCTTCATCTCGCATCGCTTCGTCGAGATCTCGGCGCTGTGCGACCGCGCCACCGTACTGCGCGACGGCGAGACCGTCGGCGTCGTCGACATCGTGCCCGGCGTCGAGGAAAAGATCGTCGAGCTGATGCTCGGCACACGCATCGTCAAGACCCATGTCGCCGCCCGCAGCGCTGCCCAAAAGGCTGCGCCCGCCCCTGCCCGCCCGCGGCTGGCGGTGCGCAATCTGCGCGTCGGAACCAAGCTCAACGATGTCTCCTTCGATCTCGCCGATGGCGAGGTCGCCGGCGTCGTCGCCCTTGAGGGCCAGGGCCAGGACGAGCTGTTCGCCGCTCTTGCTGGCTCGATCCGGCCATCGGGCGGCGCAATAGAGGTCGACGGCCAGCCGGCGAAATTCTCCCACCCGATCGACGCCATCCGCGCCGGCCTCGCCTATGTGCCAGGCGACCGCGCCGAGGCGCTGGCCATGCAGCGCTCGGTGCGCGAGAACATCGCGCTGCCCTTCAGTGCCGCCTTGCGCAACTGGGGGCCGATTGCCATGCGCCAGGAGCGCGCCAAGGTGGTCAGCGCCATCGAGCGGCTGCAGATCGACACCCGCGCGCAAGGGGAAGTGCAGCGCCTGTCCGGTGGCAACCAGCAGAAGGTGACCATCGCCCGCTGGATCGCCGCCGACACACGGACCCTGCTGTGCTTCGACCCGACGCGCGGCATCGATGTCGGCACCAAGCAGGAGATCTACAAACTGCTGCGCGAGGTCGCCGGCAACGGCAAGTCGGTGCTGTTTTACACCTCCGAACTGGAGGAGGTGCAGCGTGTCTGCGACCGCGTCATCGTGATCTTCGGCGGTCGCGTCGTCGACATCTTCCCGGTCGAGGAGGCCGACGAGCCGGCGCTGATGCGCGCCGCCTACGGCCTGCCGCGCGGCGCCAAGGCCGACATCGGCATTTTGGCAGATCCCCACGCTTCTTCGCCTGAGAACGCGAGTTCCTCGGATTCAAACACGCCGGGGCCGACGCCATGAGCCATTTCCTGCGCCGCCAGGGCTGGGTCGCCGGCCTGTTCGTCCTCTTCGTCGTCCTGTTCATCATCACAAAACTGATCCAGCCGGCCTATGGCAGCGGCGATTTCGGCTCGCTCGTGCGCGCCGTGCTGCCTTACGCCTTCGCGGTCGCCGCGCAGACCGTCGTCGTCATCGCCGGCGGCATCGACCTGTCGGTCGCCGCCATGATGGCGCTGACCAGCGTCACCGCCGCCTCGATGATGTCAGGCGCCAGCGAAGAATATGCGCTGTTCGTGGTGCCCTTCGTGCTCGCCATGGGGTTCGTGCTCGGCGCCATCAACGGAACGCTGATCGTCGTCACCCGCGTGCCCGACATCGTCGTCACACTCGCCACTCTGTTCGTCCTGCAAGGCGCTGCCCTTTTGGTGCTCGACGCACCGGGCGGTGCCGCGGCCGAATGGCTGAAGGCGCTGATCTCGGGCACGGTGCCGATCCCCGGCCTGCCCGACGACATCGATGCCTGGCTGCCCAAGGCTTTGCTGCTGCTCATCGTCTGCCTGTGCATCATCTGGATACCGCTCAGGCGCTCCCGCCTCGGCCTCTCCATCTACGCCATCGGCTCGAGCGAGCTGGCAGCGTTCCGCAGTGGCGTGCCGGTGGCGCGCACCCGCATCATCGCCTATGCGCTGTCGGGCCTGTTCGCCGCTTTTGGCGGGCTGGCTCTGACCATGAGCACCGGCATCGGCGCGCCCATTCCTGGCCCCTACCTGCTCGCCAGCGTCGCGGCGGTCGTGCTGGGCGGCGTCGCACTCGGCGGCGGCAGAGGCGGCCTGCTCGGCCCCATCGTCGCAGTCTTCGTGCTGCGGCTGGTGCGCACCGATTTGACGCTGCTTGCCATCGACCCCAACGTCACCGCCATCATCGAAGGCGCCATCATGGTCGCCGTGGTGATGTTCGGGGCCTTCATCACCATGCGGAGCCAGCAATGATGAGTGGGCATGAAATGGGGCGCCGCGGAGCACTATCCTCTGCCGTCAACCGAACCAACATCGGGCGAAACCAATCGCGAGCACGAGCGTCATGAGCACAACCGCGATCTCTCCCCAACCTGTCCCCTTCGGCCGCCGCGTAAAGCGCTTTATGGCCGACCGGCCGCTGATCCCGCTGATCATCTTGCTCGTCATCCTGGTGGTGATCCTGCAGATCCTGCGCCCCGGCATCGTCAACGAGCGCTGGATCGCCAACACCATCAAATTCGCCATTCCCTTGGCGATCCTCGCCGGCTGCCAGACCATGACCATGCTGACCGGCGGCATCGACCTGTCGATCGGCACGGTGGCGACGATGAGCGCCTTCATCATGGCCACGCAAATCGTCAACCAGGACCCGGCGGTGGCCTTCGCACTGGCGATGATGCCGGCGGTGCTGATCGGACTGGTCAACGGCATCGGCGTCGGCGTCTTCCGCGTCCATCCGCTGATCATGACGCTGGGCACCAGCCTGATCGGCACCGGCTGCCTGCAGGTCTACCAGCGCACGGTTATCGCGTCGGGCGCCAAGATCCCCGACTTCCTCGCCTGGCTCGGCACCGGCCTGACTTACGGCATTCCCAACGCGCTGCTGCTGTTCGTGCCGCTGGCCGCACTCATCGTCTTCACGCTCAGCCGCACCGGCTTCGGCCGCCTGCTCTACGCCGTCGGCGACAATGAGCGCGCGACCCGCCTCTCCGGCGTGCGATACTGGCAGGTCATCACCGCGCTCTATGTCATCTCCAGCGTGCTCGCCGGCATCACCGGCCTGCTCTACATCGGCCTGATCAAGGCCCCTTCCCTGTCGCTCGCCGAACCGCTGGTGCTGCCTTCGGTGGCGGCAGCCGTGATCGGCGGCACCTCGATCTTCGGCGGCCGCGGCGGTTACACCGGCACCATCATCGGCGCCCTGATCCTCACAGTGCTGACCACGCTGCTGACCATCCTGCAAATGCCGGAAGGGGCCAGACGGATCTTGTTCGGCCTGATCGTGCTGTTCGTGACGGCGGCGTATCTGCGGATTGTGGAGGAAAGGTAGGGGGGCGGCCGCGGAACCGAATGTCCGCGTCACGCCGCGTTTCCGCCACAGAGGCAAGAGGCAGCTTTGCGCCGACAATGGTCGCTGTCCCCGGCATTCTCGAACAGCCATTCTCCGTCTCGAAAGAAGGCCTCCCTTTTAGCTTTGGGCCCGCATCGCAAGCCGATGGTCGCAGTATACAGCCGGATCTGAGGCAATATGTGCGTCGACAGGTTAGCGAGCTGCGATGGATCGAAAGACTCTTGGAAGCTTATTTGCGTTCCAGCAGCTATAGCCGACTTTGTCTCACTCCCCTGGCAAGTAGGTTTCGTCCAACGGGCGATTGGACTGGTCGCCCTTGGCCGCCACTACAAAGAAATACAGGAGTGACGCCAATCGGAACTCGTGCAGTTGTTGCTAGTCCACGAGGTTAAAAAAGGACGCACGGATCGGCTTAAGCTAGGAAGATTCCAGCTTGCAGCCTAGCTAATTTACTGACATATTTATCTGTTTCCGAGTTTTGCACTGTGGCAATTGGGGCAAAAAGATGGCCAAGGAATCTGCGAATGCCGCTTCTCCAGCAGTTAAAGCGGACGTAAATCTGATGGGTAATGCAGAGGGTAACGGGCTGAACTTCATGGCGGCCCAGGCTCGCGAGGGCGGAGGCTCCGGCGACGCTGTAGGTGTCGACAAGATACGCGATCTGCTGTTCGGCAACCAGATGCAGGACTATGACCGCCGGTTTTCCAAGCTTGAAGAACGGTTCTTGCAGCGCTTCAAGGATGTCGAATCCGAGGCCAAGCGCAATCTCGAAATGTACGAGTC
>NZ_JBFULQ010000345.1:0-6011 GCF_054049815.1 Mesorhizobium sp. P5_C1
CTAGAATAACTGGCCCTGGCCGTTGTCGGTCGCGGCCTTCCAGAAGGCAAGAGCAAGATCGTGCCGGGCGGCCAGCGTCAACCAATAGAGATGCTGGCCGCGACTTCCTGTGATCAACTGCATGTCGGTCGACGCCGCCATTCCGAGCTTGACCACCTTGATCTTCCACAGATCAAAGACAGCACGCCGAACGTGCGTGAACGGCTGGTTGACATCGACCGATGACCGCCATCCGGGGACGAATTTGTCGAAGGCCGATTTCTGCGCTCGAACATTCAGCCCGGTATTCCTCTGCAAATCCATCTTGCTGATGTGGACCATCATATCGATGCGCTTCCGCTTCGATAGCGTCTCAATCACCGAGAAATCGAACGCGGCGAGGTTGTAAGGGTCGATAAAGGCAAAGTGCAGCCCATAGGGGTCAAGCTTTGCCCGGATCGCCTTTGCGGTGTCCACCGCTTCCCCGTGAAAAGCTTCTACCGGCGCCTTAAGTCGCGTCAGCCGCGCCATTGCCAGATCAAGTCGGGCAGCATCGGAATCGGCGATGAAAACGGAACTGAAAGGCGTTTTCGATCGAAGGCTTTCATTCCAGGCCGCGACGCAACCTCCCTCGATAAACTCACCGCTGCGGCGAATCTTGGCGCGTCCAGGCCCGCAAAACAGGTCGATGTAGGTAGCGCCAGCTTTTCCAGGACCGACCCACTTCGCCCTTACCCCGCGGGAGATCGAGACATATTTGCAGAGGAGGGCAATCTTATCCTTCGACCATGCCCCAACGTCTTCGACCAGCATCCCGTCGTCGCCGTCCACCAGGTTCCCCACACACTACCCCTCCCATGTCGCATCCCATGTCGCGTGGACCTGCCGATAGTCGCAGGAAACCCTTGGAAATCAACGGTAGTGGATTGCAACATGACTGCGACATAGATGAGCAGCATTCCCTCATTTGAAGGACCGTAAGCCGATGAATTTATTGAGGAAAGAGATGGTGCCCAGAGGCGGATTCGAACCACCGACACGCGGATTTTCAGTCCGCTGCTCTACCAACTGAGCTATCTGGGCCTGTTCCGGCAAACGAAATCTCATACACCGGATCTCATGAAGCGCCATGGGCGCCCCTTGAAAGCGCGTGGGTTATAGCACGGGAATCCGGCCTGTCCAGCGCCCAGATGGCGATTTCAGACAGGAAATGAGACGCCGTGCAGTGGCCCGGTTCCGGTACCGAGGCGATGGCCGGAACGGCGTGCGGCGCGGTCCCATTTCGGCCGGCGGCGCCCTTGTGCGCGTTGCCGTCGCGGACCGCAACGGCGCGACCCGTCTTTCAGCCGACGATCAAGATACGACAATGCATTTGCAGCGCCGGGCAAGCACCGCCTGATCGCCGGGTTCTATCTGGCGCCGGACACCCCTCTGCGAAAATCGGAGGGCGACATACCGGCCAGCTTGCGGAACGATTTGTTGAAGGCGCTGAGCGAGCCGAAGCCGGAATCCATGGCGACGCGGAGCACATTGGCGTCCTGGTGCATCAAAAGCGCCTGCGCGTAGCTCAGCCGCAAAAGGTTGACATACTCGTTGAGCGTCATGCCCGTCGATTTCTTGAACAGGCTCATGGCGTATTTGGGATGGATGTCGGCTGCCGCCGCGATGTTCACGCAATCGATGTCGTAGAGGAAGTTCTCGGCGATGAAATCGCACATGCGCCCGACGTTGCGCGACGACTGCTGGTCGAAGGCGCTGCCCGTTTCCTGGCCGATCGGGGTTGCGGATACGAGCCGGTAGGGCTCGAACCGCACCCGCTCCAGCCGCAGCAGCAATTCGTTGACGGCGTGTTCCGCCTTGGCCTGGTCGCCGGACCGGGCGTAGCGGTTCCAGCGCTCGAAATTATGGTTGTCGGAGGGGTCGGTGGCACTCGTCACCAGTGTGGCACCCGTCATCAGCCGGTGCCGGATGTCCGTGGGCAGGTGCAGCCGGAAAAAATGCACCAGCGGCAGATGCGCTCCGGCATAGACGGCGTCGTCGGACAAATCGTCCATCTGGTGCGGCAGGCCACCCCAGAACAGGCACATCTCGCCGGCAGACAGCGAAATCTCGTGGTCGTTCATGCGGTAATGCACGCTGCCGCGCACGATGAAATTCACTTCGACCTGGGCATGCCAATGCGGTTTGAGCATCACCAGAGGACTGGTGTGAAACATTTGCAGCAGCAGCGGCAAGCCTTCCACGCTGCTGGCACCAGGCTGGTAAAACGGTCGTTCCGGCATCTTACTTTCCGCCAATTTCATATTCCCTTTGACGGCGACAGCCCCTGCCCACTGCATAGTCTAGCCACGCTCACAGTGAGAGAGCAAATGGAATGGGAGGATTTCAATGCGCATCACAATGACCTGCGCCGCGCTCGCGCTCGCCCTGGGCTCTGCCCCGGCCTTTGCGCAATCCGGCGAAATCACGATCTGGAGCTGGAATGTCGCGGCTTCATCGCTGAAGGCGACCGTCGCCGGCTTCAACAAGCAATTTCCCGACGTCAAGGTGACGGTCCAGGATCTCGGCAACCAGCCGACCTACGACAAGTCGATCGCCGGCTGCGCCGCCGGCGGCGTCGGCCTGCCTGACATCGTCACCATCGAAAACGGCGAGGCCGAGAACTACTGGAGCCAGTTCCCCGACTGCTTCGTCGACCTGCATACGCTGGGCTATACCGCCGAGGATCAGAAGAAATTCCCCGACTTCAAGCGCACCGAGCTCGAAGTCGGCGACAAGGCCTATGCAATGCCGTGGGATTCGGGTCCTGTGGCGGCCTTTTACCGCCGCGACTTCTACGAGAAGGCCGGCGTCGATCCGGCATCGATCAAGACCTGGGACGATTTCATCGCCGCCGGCAAGAAGATCCAGGCCGCCAACCCGGGCGTCTCGATGACCAATGCGGATTTCAACGGCGACAGCGAATTCTTCCGCATGATTTCCAACGAGCAGGGCTGCGCCTATTTCGCCGAGGACGGCCAGTCGATCACGATCAACCAGCCCAAATGCGTCGATGCCATGACCAAGGTCAAGGAGATGAAGGACGCCGGCATCGTCTCCTCCGCCGACTGGGGCACCAAGATCACCAACAACACCGCCGGCACCGTCGCCACCCAGGTCTATGGCGGCTGGTACGAAGGCACCATTCGCACCGAATCAGCCGGCGAAAACGGCAAATGGGGTGTCTACCTGATGCCGAGCCTCACCGCCGACGGCCCGCGCGCTGCCAATCTCGGCGGCTCCTCGCTGGCCATCACCTCGGCGTCCAAGAACAAGGAGGCCGCCTACGCCTATCTGAAATACACGCTCGGAACCAATGAAGGCCAGATCACCATGCTGAAGGACTTCGGCCTGGTGCCCTCGCTGGTGTCGGCGCTCAATGACCCCTATGTCGCGCAAGGCCTACCCTACTGGGGCGGCCAGGCGGTGTGGAAGGACATCCTCGGCACCTTGCCCAAGGTTGTTCCGAGCCGCGGCACGCAATTCCAGAGCGACGCCGAAATCATCGTCCGCGCCGTGCAGACCAAATATCTGGCCGGCGGCTACCCCGACGCCAAGGCAGCGCTCGACGATGCCGCAAGCCAGATCGCCGCGGCGACCGGACTGCCCGTCAAATCTTGATCTGGACCGAGACGGTCCCGGGCGGCATTGATGCTGTCCGGGGCCGAACGCRCCACGTGTCTCGGCACGGGCGCGCCACCCCCTTGAACGCGGAAAGGAGGCTACAATGCGCTATCAGAATGCCACGGCTTATCGCTTCCTCGCGCCCTATCTGCTGATCTTTGCAATCTTCTGGGTGTGGCCGATCATCGATTCCTTCATGATCTCCTTCCAGGCGACACGTACCGTGCCATGGCGGTTCGCGCCCACCTTCAACTGGGGCCGGTTGATCGGCGACCCCGCCTTCTTCAACGCCCTGAAGAACACGCTGCTCATCCTCGTCATCCAGGTGCCGGTGATGATCACGCTGGCGCTGGTGATGGCGGTGCTATTGAACTCGCCGCTGCTCAAGGCACGCGGCCTGTATCGCTTTGCTTTCTTCGCCCCGGTCGTGGTCGGCGAAGTTGCCTACTCGGCGGTCTTCCGGCTGATGTTCAACCTCAATTTCGGCATCATCAACAAGCTCTTGAACAGCGTCGGCCTGCCCAGCGTCGACTGGTTTTCCAACGTCACGCCGGCGATGGCGCTGATCATGATCGCGGTCACCTGGCGCTGGGCCGGCTACAACGCCATCATCCTGCTCGCCGGCATGCAGTCCATACCCGAAGATGTCTACGAGGCGGCGACGCTCGACCGCGTCAGCAAGCTCAAGCAGTTCTTCTTCATCACTCTGCCGCTCTTGAAGCCGGTCATCGTTTTCTGCCTTGTGCTGTCGATCATCGGCACCATGCAGCTGTTCACTGAGCCCTTCCTGATCACCGAGCGCGGCGGACCCGGCGGCGGCACCGAGACGCTTGGCCTGTTGCTTTACCGCCAGGGTTTTCGGTCGCTCAACTTCGGCTACGCGTCGGCCGTCGCCTACACCATGGCCGGGCTGGCGATCGCGATCACGCTGGTGCAGCTGTGGCTGACGAGGGAACCGAAATGAGTTCCCTCTCCTCCGCAAGGCTGGGACGCAGCATAGCGCTGCATCTGTTCCTGACGCCGCTGGCGCTGATCTGGCTGTTTCCGCTGTGGATGATGGTGGTGTTCTCGACCATGCCGGACAACGGCATCTTCAGCCCCGGCATCGAGCTTTTGCCGCATGGCAATTTCATGGACAATTTCAACAATCTGCAGCGTGACACCGACTTTGTCGGCGCCATCGGCATTTCGGTCTCCGTGGCGGTGACCTACACGTTCCTGTCGGTGCTGCTGACGTCGATGGCCGGCTGGGCGCTGGCCCGCTACAGGTTCGTCGGCAAGGGCGTGGTTGTCGCCATCATCCTCGGCACCATCACGCTGCCCTATGCGGTGGTGCTGATCCCGCAATTCATCATGGTTGCGCGCGATTTCAAGCTTGCCAACACCTGGGTGGCCCTGATCGTGCCGCCGCTGTTCAATTCGCTCGGTGTGCTGTTCATGCGGCAGAGCTTCTCGATGATGCCGGACGACCTTTTCGATGCGGCGCGCGTCGAGGGGGTGAAGGAATGGCGCATCTTCCTCTTCGTCGCACTGCCCCTGGCGCGGCCGATGCTGGCGGCGCTCGCCATCATCCTGTTCCTCGCCTCCTGGAACAACTATTTGTGGCCGCTCCTGATCAACAGCCAGCCCGGTTCGATGACGGCGCCGGTGGCGCTCGGCACGCTGATCGGCCTGACCAAGGTGTCGTGGGGCGGCATCATGGCGGGCGCGGTGATGCTGACGGTGCCGATGCTTGTCGTCTTCGTGCTTCTGCAGCGCCATTTCATCGCCGGCATCGCCGCCGGCGCGATCAAGTAAGGGACAGCATGGCGACAGTCACGCTCAACAATGTCATCAAGCGCTTCGGCGTCTTCGAGGTCGTCCATGGCGCCAACATCGACGTCAAGGATGGCGAGTTCGTCGTCTTCGTCGGCCCCTCCGGCTGTGGAAAATCGACGCTGCTCAGGATGATCGCCGGGCTCGAGGACATCAGCGGCGGCGAGATCGCCATCGGCGGCAAGCTCGTCAACGATGTCGAGCCGGCCGACCGCGGCATCGCCATGGTCTTCCAGTCCTACGCGCTCTATCCGCACATGAGCGTCGAACAGAATCTGAGTTTCGGGCTCAGGATGACCGGCAATCCGAAGGCCGACACCGACCGGCGCGTCAAGCGAGCCGCCGAAATCCTGCGCATAAATGAACTGATGAACCGGCGTCCCAAGCAATTGTCGGGCGGCCAGCGCCAGCGCGTCGCCATTGGCCGCGCCATCGTGCGCGAACCGCAGGTGTTCCTGTTCG
The DNA here is from genome assembly GCF_054049815.1 of Mesorhizobium sp. P5_C1. Lineage (NCBI taxonomy): Bacteria > Pseudomonadati > Pseudomonadota > Alphaproteobacteria > Hyphomicrobiales > Phyllobacteriaceae > Mesorhizobium > Mesorhizobium sp. P5_C1. The sequence continues at coordinate 5,920 of NZ_JBFULQ010000345.1, forward strand.
ACGAGCCGCTTTCCAATCTCGACGCCGAATTGCGTGTCCAGATGCGGGTCGAGATATCGCGCCTGCACAAGGAACTCGGCACCACCATGATC
>NZ_JBFULQ010000346.1:0-6003 GCF_054049815.1 Mesorhizobium sp. P5_C1
TTGGAATCCTCGCTGGCAAAGACGTCGCTGACGAAAATGCCGGACGCTTTGAGTTTCTCCAGATCCCCTGCCGGCATCGGTTCGACCGGCGGCAGAACTTCACCGTGCCCGATCCCTGTATTCAACAACTGATTGCGACCTAAATCGCGCAGGACGATGATCCGGTCCGTCCCTTCGACCAGGCTGAGCGCCTCGCCGCGAAAGGTTTCCAGATCGCCATTGGCCAGAGCAGGCGATTTCGACAGACCGTTGAGAGTCGTTTGAAGATTGGCTAGTTCGCCCTCGACAACGAGCGAAACCTGCCGGGCGGTTTGGCGAGCGTCCTGGTCGAAGCGGGACCGCTCATGCACAGCATATTGGACCAGCAGATAGGCCGCGAAGAGCCAGACCGGTATCACCGCGGCCGCGATCAGACCAAGCAGGTGCGATCGAGCTGATCGACGAGGCAAAATGCTGTTTCCCCTGCCGCCTCAGAAAACCTGGCCAACCATAATCGCAAGCCGGTGAACAGCAAGCATTAGTTCAAGCTAGAGCGGCCGCGGCAGTCGAGAGAAATTCGACCCGCCGATAAACGGACTGATCCCCACAAATAATGCGTCGGACCGGCCCCTCGGGTTTGCGTGAGAATGATCCGTTGGGGCCGGTTCGCGTCGAAGCCGTAATTTTTTACCGAGGGCCAGCCTTTCGGAATTTCATCCCTGTCTAAGTCTATAATATTAGTGGACTTTAATCCTCGGCCCCTCCCTCAGGGCTGGCAATCGAAGCTGTGCCCTCTGTTTCAAAGGATTAAGATACCATGCGAAAACTGATTTCCGCTGCCCTTGTCGGGCTTGCCCTGGCGGCCAGCTCCGCCGCAGCGCTTGCCGCCGACAAGAAAGTCGTCATCGCCTACCAGACGGGTGCCAATCCGTACAATCTCGGCATTGCCAATGGCGATCTTGCCAAGAAGACCGGCTGGGACATCGAATTCCGCCGCTTCAATTCAGGCGCCGACATCTTCGCCGCCATCGCATCCGGCGACGTCCAGATCGGTGATGTCGGATCGAGCCCGTTCGCGGCCGCCGTCAGCAGGGGCATCGACGTGAAGGCGTTCTACATCTCCTCGGTCTCTCGTGACGGCGAAGCCCTGGTGGTGCGGCCCGAGATCAAGTCGCCGGCCGACTTGCGGGGCAAGAAGCTCGCCGCAGCACCCGTCTCGACTGACCATTACCAGCTTCTCGCCGTACTCAAGCAGGAAGGCATCACGGAGAAGGAAACCCAGGTCATCGCCATTCCTCAGCCCGAAATCGTCGCGGCCTGGAAGCGCGGTGACATCGATGGCGCCTTCGTCTGGGATCCGGCACTCTCCGAACTCAAGAAGAACGGCAAGGTCCTGCTCACAGCCGGCCAGGTCGCTGATCGCGGCGCTCCGACCTTCAGCGCACTTGTCGTGACCGGCGATTTTGCCAAGGCCAATCCCGACTTCCTCGGCCAGTATGTGCGGCTGATCGACGGCTACACGACGTCATACCTGACCAACCCGGCTTCCTGGGGACCGGACTCCGAGAGCGCCAAGGCGATCGCCAAATTGCAGGGCGGCACGGCGGCCGAGAATTCGGAGCAGTTGAAGACGACGGTGGTTCCGCCGCTCGACGAACAGGCTTCCGACAAATGGCTGGGCGGTGGCGACAAGAGCGCTGTCGCGAAAATCCTCAAGGACACTGCGGGCTTCCTGAAGGACCAGAAGAAGATCACCGCCATCAAGGACAGCTACGCCTCAGCCGCCGATCCGCAATATGCGGAGGCCGCCAAGGCTTCCAACTAAAAGTCCTTGAACGACATTCGGCTCTGGCTGGCGGCAATCTCGCCAGCCAGGCTTGCCTGGAGGCCACCATGCTTCGAATTCGCGACGCCAGCGTCACCTTTCCAGCTTCCGACGGCCAGGACGTTCACGCGCTCGATCACGTCTCGCTCGACATTGCACCTGATTCCATTGTCGTCGCCGTCGGTGCTTCCGGGTGCGGCAAGTCGACATTGCTCAACGCGATCGCCGGCTTCCTGCCGCTCACCCAGGGCACGATCACTCTGGATGGAAAGGAGATTGTCGCCCCCGGCGGCGATCGTGGTGTCGTCTTCCAGAAGGATACCTTGTTGCCCTGGGCCAATGTGCTGGACAACGTTGCTCTCGGCCTGAAATACCGGGGCGTGCCGCGCAGTGAACGCCATGAGCGATCGAGGCGTCTGCTGGAACTGGTCGGGCTCGCCGATTTCGCCGAAAAGCCGCCCTATGAACTGTCCGGCGGCATGCGCCAGCGCGTCGGCATCGCGCGAGCCCTGGCCACCGATCCGAAGATCCTGCTGATGGACGAGCCGTTCGGCGCCCTCGACAGCCTGACGCGCGAGACAATGCAGCAGCTTCTGGCCTCGGTCTGGGCCAAGACCGGCAAGCAGATCCTGTTCATCACCCATTCCATAGAGGAAGCCCTCACGCTCGGCACGACCATCGTTGTGATGTCGCCTCGGCCTGGCCGTATCGTTGCCCGGTTCGAGGCCGATTTCGTCCGCGAGTTTGCCAGGAGCGGCGACATCGGGCCGATCCAGTCCCACCCGCGTTTCATTGAACTGCGTCAGGAAATCCGCTCGCTGATCCACCAGCCGGAAGGCGCCCGCACAGGAACCTTGCAATGACGCTTGCCGCCAATTCCCCGACTTCGTTCCCACCTTCGACGACCCAGCGCAGGCCTTCCCTCCGGCCACGCCGATCCGCGTCGACAGGCACGCTCGGCATAAGCCTGGTCACGCTGGCTGCACTGATCGCGTTGTGGTTCATCGCCGCGCGCTTTGGCTGGGCGTCGCCGCTGTTCCTGCCGTCGCCAGCCGAGGTGCTGACCCAGTTCAGCGCCGTCTGGGCCGACGGTTATGCCAACGGCACGCTTCTCGACCACACACTGGCAAGCCTGGGCCGTATCGCCGCGGCGCTCGGCGTCGGCATTTTCCTGGGCATTCCGCTCGGCCTGCTGATGGGCCTCAATCGTTGGGTCAAGGGCATCTTCAGCGTGCCGATCGATCTCTACTGGGGCTTGCCGCCGCTGGCCTACCTGCCCCTGCTGATCATCTGGCTGGGCATCGGCGAGACTTCCAAGATCGTGCTCCTGTCGCTGTCAACCTTTGCCCCAATCTGCTTTGCCGCACAGGCCGGTGTCCGGTCAGTGCCGGCTGAACGCATCAATGCCGCGCTGTCGCTCGGCGCCAGCCGGCTGCAACTGTTCACCAGCATCATCCTGCCGTCCGCATTGCCGGAAATCATGACCGGCTTGAAGATTGCCATCGGTGCCGGATTGTCGACGCTGGTCGCGGCCGAGCTTATCGCGGCCCAGTCAGGCCTTGGCTACATGATCATGTCGGCCGCCAATTTCCTCGCCACCGACGTCGTCTTCGTCGGCCTCATCGTCATCGCCATCCTTGCCTTTGCGTTCACCAGCGGCATGCGCTGGCTGGAGCACCGTCTCATCCCCTGGAAGGGCAAGCTCTGACGCTTGCCTGCCCACACATTCCACATCGCTGAAGGAACAATCCGATGCCCAGCAAGCCGCTCGACCTCTACTGGTACCTGCCGACGCATGGCGATGGACCGTATCTCGGCACCGACGAGCGGCACCGCCCGGCAACCTTCGGCTATCTCAAGGAGATCGCCCAGGCCGCCGACCGGCTTGGCTTCAAGGGCGTGCTGCTGCCCACCGGGACGCGGTGTGAGGACGCCTGGATCGTGGCGGCCGGGCTGATCCCGCTCACCGAACGGCTGAAGTTCCTCGTCGCACTTCGGCCGGGCAGCGGAACACCGGCCCTGTTTGCCCGTCATGCCGCCACCCTGGACCGCATCTCCGGCGGCCGCGTCCTGCTCAATGTCGTCACCGGCGCGGATCCAGCCGACCTCGCCGGCGACGGCAACAAGCTCAGCCATGACGAGCGCTATGCCCAAACCGACGAGTTCCTGACCATTTGGCGGCKGATACTTTCGGGTGAGCCAGCGGATTTCGAGGGCAAGTACCTTTCTGCCCACGGCACCGACATTTCCTTCCCGCCGGTTCAGCAACCCCATCCGCCACTCTGGTTCGGAGGCTCTTCCGACGCCGGCATTGCAATCGCCGCCAAGCATGTGGACGCCTATCTGAGCTGGGGCGAACCGGTGGACCAGCTTGCCGAGAAGATCGATCGCGTGAGGAAAGCAACGGCTGCACAAGGCCGCACGATCCGTTTCGGCCTTCGCATTCATCTGATCGTACGCGAAACGGAGGATGAGGCCTGGGCTGCCGCTGACCGGCTGATCAGCCACGTCACCGACGACCTGATCGCCGAAGCCCAGAACGGATTTGTCCACATCTCGGAATCCGTTGGGCAGAAGCGCATGTCGGCACTTCATCAGGGCCGGCGCGACCGGCTGGTTGTCGGTCCGAATCTGTGGGCTGGACCTGGGCTGGTGCGTGGCGGCGCGGGAACGGCGCTGGTCGGCAATCCCGACAATGTTGCTGCGCGCATACGTGAGTATCAGGACATCGGCATCGAAACGATCATCGCGTCCGGCTACCCGCACCTGGAAGAGGCGTTCAACGTCGCCGAACTGCTTTTCCCCAAACTCGGGTTGAGTGGCGAAGCCGCACCCGTGGAGCGTAGCTGGGACGTCGAGTTCGGACGCGGTGTGCCTTCCAAGGTCGCAGCATCCGCATCGTAACGTCCTGTCTGCTCCGCGCTCCGAACAGCCACACCTACTGGTAACATCGAAGGACTGAGATCAGGCCGGCAGCAGACCGGCGCTTTGGGGGAATGTAGCATCCCAGTGGACAGTCCGCAGCTTGCGGACTCCGTCCCGCGGTGGGACATCCGTCAACTCGAGGCGAATGGCCCGCATTTGCCAAACCTGCCAAAGTCGAAATTTCGACCCGCCACCCCTTCCAGACCTTGACGAAAATTGGTGCGCCTGTTTGAGACCGGGGCAATGGGGATATTTGCTCCATGGGGAGAAGAGCAAGCGGTGGGCAAGCTGGTGAAGCGCGTTTTTCGATTGCTTGCCGCGATGATCATGGCGTCCGGGGTGACCGGCTGCACAAGCATTTCCTACTACGCGCAGTCGTTGGAAGGTCATGTGCAGATCATGGCGGCGCGCGAAGATGTTGGAAAACTGATCCATGATCCTTCCACGCCCGAGGCATTGCGCACCAAGTTGACGTCGGCGAGCGCCATACGACGGTTTGCCACAGATGAACTGGCACTGCCCGAAAACAACAGCTACCGCAGCTATGTTGACATCGGTCGGGACGCTGTGACCTGGGCCGTTTTTGCGGCGCCACAATTCTCCCTGACGCCGCGAACCTGGTGCTTTCCGGTTTTCGGCTGCGTGCCGTACCGGGGTTACTTTGCTCGGAAATCCGCGACTGACACCGCTGTCGAGCTTCATCGACAGGGGCTGGACGTCTATGTCACAGGCATCACCGCCTATTCCACACTGGGCTGGTCCAGTGACCCGCTGCTAAGCACCATGCTTCGTCAGGATGACACGTATCTCGCAAGCCTTGTCTTTCATGAGCTGGCGCATCAGCGCATCTATGTGCATGACGATTCCGCATTCAATGAGGCTTTCGCGGTTGCCGTCGAAACCACCGGCGTAAGGAAATGGCTGCGCGCTGCTGGCGATCGCGCCGGATTGCGCCGCTACGAAGCCGATCGCAAGCGCCGAGCCGATTTTCTTGGACTGCTGTCGAAAACGCGGGACGAGTTGGGGCAGGTCTATGCAAGTCCCCGTACCCCGGAGCAGATGGCGGCTGCCAAGGCAGCCACGATCGACAAGCTCCGGACGCGCTACAGGCAAATGCGCGACAGGCGCTGGGGCGGATACCGGGGGTACGACGCGTGGTTCGATGCCCCGATCAACAACGCAAAGCTCGCCGCGACCGCTGTCTATGGCGAACAGGTTCCGGCGTTTCTTCGCTTGTTCGATTTGTGCTCCGGCGACTATCCAAGGTTCTACGC
>NZ_JBFULQ010000347.1:0-5960 GCF_054049815.1 Mesorhizobium sp. P5_C1
CGTTGATCGCCTTGGCATGCTTGATGATGCCACCAATGTAGAACAGGCAGCTTTCCGACAGGCCGGCATATTCATTGCCGGCGAAGGTCGGCTTGCCGTTCTTCCAGATCGACTGGTGGACGTGCATGCCCGAGCCATTGTCGCCGAAGATCGGCTTCGGCATGAAGGTGGCCGTCTTGCCGTAGGCGTTGGCGACCTGGTGCACGACATACTTGTAGATCAGCATCTTGTCGGCGTTGCGCACGAGCGTATCGAACTTGATGCCGAGTTCGTGCTGGGCGGCCGCCACCTCGTGGTGGTGCTTTTCGACCCGCACGCCCATTTCGGCGAGCACAGTCAGCATTTCCGAGCGCATATCCTGCGCGGAATCGATCGGCGGCACCGGGAAATAGCCGCCCTTGATGCGCGGACGGTGGCCGAGATTGCCGGTCTCGTAGTCGGTGTCGTCGTTCGAGGGCAGTTCGGTGGAATCAAGCTTGAAGCCGGTGTTGTAAGGGTCGGCCTTGTATTTCACATCGTCGAAGACGAAGAATTCGGCTTCGGGGCCGACGAAGATCTGGTCGCCGATGCCTTCCGACTTCATGTAGGCCTCGGCCTTCTTGGCCGTGCCACGCGGATCGCGGTTGTAGGATTCACCCGAAACCGGATCGAGGATGTCGCACAGGATGACCATGGTCGACTGTGCGAAGAACGGGTCCATGTGGACCGTGTCCGCATCGGGCATCAGCACCATGTCGGACTCGTTGATGGCCTTCCAGCCGGCAATCGAGGAGCCGTCGAACATGACGCCATCAGCGAACATGTCTTCCTCGACCTCGATGACATCCATCGTCACGTGTTGCAGCTTGCCCTTCGGATCGGTGAAGCGCAGGTCGACGAATTTCACGTCGTTGTCCTTGATCTGCTTCATGATGTCTTTGGCTGTCGTCATGTCATGTATCCCTGTTTGATGACGTTTTTTGATGATGACGGTTTTCAGGCGGATGGCGGGGTCGGATCAGACCGCGTCCATGCCGGTTTCGCCAGTGCGGATTCGCACGACTTCCTCGATGTTGGAGACGAAGATCTTGCCGTCGCCGATACGGCCTGTCTGGGCCGCCTTGCGGATGGCTTCGATCGCGCCTTCGACCGCGTCGTCGCCAAGCACGACCTCGATCTTCACCTTGGGCAGAAAATCGACGACATATTCGGCGCCGCGGTAGAGTTCGGTATGGCCTTTCTGACGCCCGAAGCCTTTGGCCTCGGTGACGGTGATGCCTTGCAGTCCGGCCTCCTGAAGCGCTTCCTTCACTTCGTCCAGCTTGAATGGCTTGATGATCGCTTCGATCTTTTTCATGTAAAAAGTGGCCTCCACTGCCAAAAAAACGGGTTGTGAACCCCCGCTTGCGCCTCCATCAAGCACGAACTGTGCCAATTGGACAGATTTGAAGCGGTCTCATACGATTTCAAAGCCGCGCCGCGCCGGGAAGCAAATTCGCGTCATTCACTGCATCAGGTGCGCCATGGGCCGCTGGAGCCACGAAGGAGCCAGCAAGTGCATCCGCACAACAATTAGGCATATCGCCTATTCAGCGGGCAGTTTTGTGCCTGCGACGCCCTCATTCCAACGATATGGCCGCAAATTTCGCCACTCCCCTTCGTTTGCTTCGGATCGAAAAGTGGACAATGCTTGATCGAATGCAGATCGGCAATCCATGAGCAACGAACTTCTTTCCCCGGCCGAAATGAGCGAGGCCGATCGGCTGGCGATTGCCGCTGGTCCGCTCGATGGCTTCGGGCTGATGCGCCGTGCCGGCGAAGCGGTCGCGGCCGTGGTCCTGGCGCGTTATCCCGCAGCGACGCGTGTCCATGTGCTGTGCGGCCCCGGCAACAATGGCGGCGATGGCTATGTCGTTGCCCGGTTGCTGGCCGGCAGCGGCGTAAGCACAACGATCTGGGCGAGCGGCACGCCGAGGCCGCAAAGCGATGCGGCGCTCGCCGCCGCGCAATGCCCGGTGAAACCTCGGCCACTGTCGGATTTTGCCGCCGTGGCCGGCTCGATTGTCGTCGACGCGCTTTACGGAGCAGGGCTGTCCAAGCCGCTGGCCGGCGATGCCGTGAAAGCCGTCGACACTGCAACAGCTCTGCGCCTGCCTGTGGTCGCGGTCGACCTGCCGTCGGGTGTCTCAGGAGCCAGCGGCGCAATATTGGGCAGGGCGTTTCACGCCGAGGTCACCGTCACCTTCGCGCGGCAAAAGCCCGGCCACTTGCTGCTCCCGGGACGAGAGCAATGTGGTGAAATCGTGCTCGCTGATATCGGCATAGGCGACGGCATCATCGCCCAACTCGCCGTGTCGACTTTTGAGAATGTGCCAGACCTGTGGTTGCGGGAATTTCCCGTGCCGGCGGTGGACGCGCACAAATACAAGCGCGGCCATGTCGGCGTCTTTTCCGGCGGTCCGAGCGCCACCGGCGCGGCGCGGCTGTCGGCACTTGCCGCCGCGAGAAGCGGGGCAGGGGCAGTCACCGTGCTGTCGCCGGCCAATGCCATGCAGGTAAACGCTGCGCATCTCACCTCAATCATGCTGCGCAAGGCCGATGACAGCGTCGACATCGCCTCGTTCATCGACGAACGCCGGCCGTCGGCTTTTGTTCTCGGGCCCGGTTTCGGCATTGGCGAAAAGACCCGGCAATTTGCACTCGCGCTGCTCAGCCCTGCCCAGCCTAGCGGCACGTCAACCCGGATTGACGGCCTCGTGTTCGATGCCGACGCGATCACCTCTTTTCGTGAGGCGCCGGACGTCCTGTTCGAAGCTTCTCGCCAACCGGGCGCGCCGGCCCTGGTGATGACCCCGCACGAAGGGGAGTTCGCCAGGCTGTTTCCCGATATCGCCGATGACGTTGCGTCCTCCAAGCTCGACAAGGCCCGCGCAGCCGCCGTGCGTGCCAATGCCGTCATCGTCTACAAGGGCGCCGACACCGTCATCGCCGCTCCTGACGGCAGGGCGGCGATCAACGCCAACGGCGCGCCGTGGCTGGCCACCGCAGGATCGGGCGACGTGCTGTCAGGCGTCATCGCCGGGCTGCTGGCGCAAGGCATGCCCGCCTTCGAAGCGGCCTGCGCCGCGGTGTGGATTCATGCTGAAGCCGGCAGCCGGTTCGGACCGGGGCTGATCGCCGAGGATCTGCCGCCGGCGCTGGTGCCGGTGCTGCGCGACCTTGTCGAAGCACGTTCGGCCGCYCGATGAGCCGCGCCCTGGCTCTGCTGCTCGCCACCCTCCTTGCTGTCTTCGTGGCGTCGGCAGCGCGCGCCGAAGGTCCTGTGACGATCGTCGATGATCCGGCGGTACTCGCCGCACTTGATGCCAAGGGCTACGGCTTTGCCGATATTTTTGGCGCGGCGGGCGCGGGCGACCTGAAAGCTCTCTACGACAAGGCGCCGGCCTATCACGCTGTCGTCGACACTGTGGCGGCCGATGTCGCCGCGCTGCGCGCCGACATGAAGGCCGGCGGGCGGCCGCTCTACGAGGTCACCGACGGCAATGTCGGCCGCATCATGGACATGCGCTGGCTGAAGACCGATGCCGCGCGCTTCCGGCTGGTCGGCGTCGTCAACCGGCTCGACCGTCGCGACTTCGCGGCCCTGCTGGGTGACAAGAGCTGCGGCGAGGTGCGTTTCATCTACCGCCTTGCCTACAGTTTTCGCAAAAATGGCAAGCTGTTGGCGTCGCGTCTGCCGTTCAATTTCAACGCCGTCTACAGCGCGGCGCCCGATGCCGACGGCGGCTGTGTCGGCGTTGCCGGACGCTGGACGCCACAGCTTGACGAGACCGTCGATGCTGGCTGGCTGACTGGCGGTCCGCTGGAGAAAGCCGGGCTGACCTTCAAGCAGCTGGAACTCAACGCCCAGGTGGTGCGCTTTCCCTCTGGCCAGGAAACCGAGTTCGGCGGCCAGGCCGCCTATCTCATGCGGATATTCGGCATCGATGGCGGCGCCGTCAGCGAGAAGCCGCTGGAGAACACGCCTGACTCCGCACGGCTTTCGCAAGACGCGGCCCTGAAAGCAAGGCTCGCCGCCTATGTCAGCGCCAATCTGCCGGCCGTCGACGAAGGCGTCTACGAAATCCCCGACGAATTCCTGGCCAGGAAGGTCATCTCGTGGTCGACCTTCGGCAGCGCGCGGCAGGCCAACCACCCGTTCACGCCACTGCTTAAGCCCGGGGAATTCGCATCGCTCGACTATTCCGGGCTCAAACTGCTGCGCACACCGGAAGCTCTCATCGAACGGCTGGACAATGGCGCCTGCCAGGGTTGCCATCAGGCTGGTTCCACCGCCGGTTTCCATTTCATCGGCCTCGACGACAAGACGACCTCGCCGCTCAACCGCATCGAGGTCGGCATTTCGCCGCATCTTCACGCCGAGATACCGCGCCGCCAGGCCTGGCTGCGCGCCATGGCGCAAGGCAAGGAGCCGAACCGCTTCCGCCCGCTCTCCATTGCACCACCGGCTGCCTGGACGGACGCCGGCGCGATCGACTACGCGCCGGCTGAGATGGCAATGCCGTGCCTGATGCCGGACGATGCCGCACGCTTCGGCAAGACCTGGCAGTGCGGCGGCGGCACCATCTGCACGCCGCTGGCCAGCGCTTCGGGTGTGCGGACGAAGCTGGCGCAATGCCTGCTGCCCAAGGACAGTCCCGACATGTTTTCCGGCCATCCCTGCCTGACCGGATCGATCGCCAGCAACGCAACGCAGCCTTTCAACGATCGCTTCAAAATATCAGGCCAGTTCGCGGCCTTTGCGCAGGATGTCTCGCGCACTGGCTACACCTGCCGTCCGCCGAAGATCGGCGTGCCTGGCGGCATCGCTTATCGCGGCTGCGACGACAAGGACCGCGCCTTCGCGGGCTTCAAATCCGGCAAGCCGATGCCGAACGAGATCTGCGGGCTGGTCGGCGGCAAGAAATTCGACATCTGCGTGGCCACCAACAATTTCGACCAATGCCTTGGCGGCGCCGTCAACCGCGGCAACCGGCCGGCCTGTTCGGCCGATCATTTCTGCCGCGAGGACTATATGTGCCAATCGCTGCCGCCCGATACCCCTGGCATCGGCAAGATCAAGGGTATCGGCTTCTGCTCGCCGACCTATTTCATCTTCCAGATGCGCATCGACAACCACGCGACGCCCTGGGGCAGTTCCGTCCGTGCCACCATGGGGGCAGGATTTGGCGCGGCGGAAGAGGAGTAGCCGCTCCCAGAAACAATCCGGGTGGCTACCTATCGATCAAGATGGTCGGCGACCTTCGATGTCCATTCACCATCGAAATGATGAACGCGCTCGGTAACAACTTCATTGCTCAAAAGGCTGGAAAGGGCTGAAACCAAAACCGGCTCCATCGCAGGGACCGAGCTGTATCCGAGCGCAGCCAGACGTTCGGACCATGGCGGATGATCGGCACTTTCGTTGTCTGGGGCATCCCAGGCCTTTTGAGCATACTCTTGCAGGATGGAGTGGCTCGTCAGTTCCTTGGCTGCCCTCAAAACTCTATCGAGCGGTGGAGGAGGTGGAACCATCGTGCCAAGCAATTCACGCTTGAGTGGATCATAAACCCGATGCTCGAAGAACGCGTCGGCTGCGCCGATCAGCAGCAGTGCACGCGCTGCCTGGTATGCATCGCCGGACGTCGCTGCATGACGATCGGCATCGATCTCCGCCCGTCGTGACAACCGTATTCCTTCGCGTTCCATCGCGGATGACAGTGGACTGAGCAACCAGTAAAACAAACTGCCGGAAAGGGTCCTCCCCGGAGGGGCGTAGTCGAAGATCAAGTCGAAGCTTTTGTCGAGTTCGGCAAGATTGAGTCCGCCGTTTGTATCTCTGTTTCTCAGATGCGCGTCCTCATGGGCCAAGATCGCCGCAAACGCCTTGTCGTCGGTCACCGCAAGCAACGGAATACCGACCGTCAAGATCACCCGACGAC
>NZ_JBFULQ010000348.1:0-5949 GCF_054049815.1 Mesorhizobium sp. P5_C1
AGCCTGTCATGGCTGCGCGCTCGCATGTGCACAAGCGGATGCACAACATCTACTTCAAGCCCGACATTCCCGAGCTTGCGCCTGACCATCCGGCACTGCGCAAGGTCGAGACCATCAGCCACACCGTTTGCGCCGACCAGATCCCCGGCAGCGTCGTGCTTGCCATCTACGAATACGAACCGCTGCTGCGCTTCCTGGCGGCGGCGATGGGCAAGACCAGGCTGCATGTCATGCAGGATCCGCTGGCGCGCACCAATGTCATGGCCTATCGCGCCGGCGAGGCACTCAATTGGCATTTCGACCGTTCGGAATTCACCACAACCCTCCTGCTGCAGCAGTCGCAACGCGGCGGCGACCTTGAATACCGCACGGACCTGCGGTCGGACGACAATCCGAACTATGACGGCGTCGCCAGGCTGCTCGAAGGGCGCGACCCCGAAGCCAAGATCCTGCGCATGAAGCCCGGCACGCTCAACGTCTTTCGCGGCAAGAACACCGCGCATCGCGTCACCACCGTCGAAGGCGAGCGCGAGCGCATGATCGCGGTGTTCTCCTACTACGAGAAGCCCGGCGTGATGTTCAGCGCCGAGGAACGGGTCGGCTTCTACGGCCGCGCGGCCTGAGGCCGAAGAAGCAGACATGCCAGCGGTCCTCCAAGCGGTCCCCAAGAATCCGAAAATGACCTCTTGTTAGATTGTCGACAATCTGCTTGTCTTGCTCTCGGTTTCCTTGGGAGTGGCCGAATGGCGAAAGTGGATTTCAGTCCGATCGCGGATACGACGCGGCGCGCCGAGATCGTCGCGCTGCTGCGGCGCGCGATCCTGACCGGCCAGCTGGAACCGGGCCAGAAACTCAACGAGCTCCGGATCTCCGAACAGATGCGGGTCAGCCGCGCGCCACTGCGCGAGGCGATGCGCGAGCTGGTGCAGGAGGGCATCCTGACCAGCATTCCCTACGCCGGAACTTTCGTCGTCGATGTCACCGCCAAGGACATCGATGATGCCTATTCGCTCAACAAGGTGCTCGACGAATTCGCCATCGAGCGCACCTGGCCGTTGCGCGACCAGCGTTTCTTCGACGAGCTTGACCAGCGCCACGAGGCGGTGAAACAGGCGACCCGCAACCGCGACACCACCCGCCAGATCGAAACGGCGCTGCAACTGCATGGCCTGATCTACGAATGGGCCGACAATTCGGTGCTGCTGGAAACCTGGCAGCGGCTGACCAGCCGGTTGCAGATGTATTTTGCCCTGCACCAGCAGGCTCGCAATGAGGCGGTGCCGGCCGAAGACGTTCACGAGACCTATGTGTCGCTGCTCAAAGGGGCCGACATGCGCGCTGCCCAGCGCCATGCCCGCGAGCATATCGACCTCGATTTCGAGGAGCTTCTTTCCTACGCGCGCGATCTCGAACATCGCCCGTCGAAAGGCGCCTGACCCGTTCCTCACCACCGCAGACAATGGACAGACACGTGCAGATCGAAACCATCAAAGCCTACCATGTCGTGCAGCCCTTCGTGGACGGGCCCTACCGCATGTCCAAGGGACGCGTTGCCGACGCCTTCGACGCGGTGATCGTCGCCATCACCTCGGATAGCGGGATCACCGGCTGGGGCGAGATGGCGCCGCTCGGCAATTTCTACTCGCCCGCCTTCGCGGCTGGCGTGCGTGCCGGCGTGGTCGAGATCGCGCCGCATCTCATCGGCCACGATCCGCGTGGGCTGGCCGGCATCGGCCGGCTGATGGATACGGTGTTCAAGGGCCATCCCTACATCAAGTCGGCGCTCGACATGGCCTGCTGGGACCTTGCCGCGCGCGCCGCCGATGTGCCGCTGGTAACGCTGCTCGGCGGCCGGGAGAGCGAGACGGCGGAGCTCTACAAGGTCGTCACCCACGGCAGCGTCGAGGCCRTGGCGGCGCTGGCCAAGCGCATCGTCAAGGACGGCTTCCACCGGCTCCAGGTCAAGGTCGGCGGCAATGTCCATGACGACATCGAGCGCGTCACTGCGGTCGCCGCTTCGGTGCCGAAAGGCACGGTGATCTTCTGCGATGCCAATGCCGGCTGGACCCCCTACCAGGCGCGCCAGTTCGCTGACGCGACGCGGGCCATCGACTACACGTTCGAGCAGCCCTGCACGACCATCGACGAATGCATGTCGGTGCGCCGCTCACTCGACAAGCCGATGGTGCTGGACGAATCCGTCGCCTCGCTGGACGATATGCTCGATATCCATCGCAAGGGTGCCGCCGACGGGCTGACTTTGAAGATCTCGCGGCTTGGCGGCGTGACGAAAACGCGGCAGATCCGCGATCTCGCCGTCGACCTCGGCTTCATGATCACCGTTGAGGACACTGGCGGCGCCGAAATCGACACCGCGGCGATGGCGCATCTGTCGCTGTCGACGCCGGAGGAACGCCGCCTGCACGCCATCGCCTTCCACGAATGGGTGACGGTGCGCACGGCGTCGAACAAGCCGCCGGTCACCGGCAGCCGCATGGGCATTCCGGATGGCCCCGGCCTCGGCATCGACGTGGTTCCCGACCTGCTCGGGACGCCATTCTTCGAAATCGGCCGCTGAGATGAAAATCCGCAGCATCAAGGCCACGCCGATCAACCTGCGCCTCGAGGCGCCCTACGCCTGGGTGTTCGGCGAACTCGATGGGTTCTCGCCGACCATCGTCGAGGTCGAGACCGAGGATGGGCTGATCGGCGTCGGCGAGGCGCCGACGCCGGCGGCCGCCGCGATCATCAACGATGTCCTGGCGCAGCGCCTTGTCGGCCGCGATGCCTTCGACATCGCCGGCGCCGAGAATGTCTGCCTGCCCTACTGGACCGGCGTGCAGTCGATCAACGACCGCACCCGCATCATGGCCTTCGGCGCCATCGAGATGGCGTTCTGGGACCTGCGCGGCAAGGCATGGAACCAGCCGCTCTATCAGTTGCYCGGCGGCGCCGTGCGCAAGGACATCCCGTTCACCGACTATTTTTCGCTGCGCGGCGACGGGCTGAAGGTCAAGGGCGAGACGACGCCGGAAGAGGTCGCCGACTATTGCGTCGAGCTGCACCAGACCCATGGGACAAGCTTCTTCGAGGGCAAATTCTCGAGGCAGGATCCAAAAGTCTCGCTGAGAATGGTCGAGCTGATCCGCGAACGACTTGGCGACGATGCGATGATCCGCATCGATTCCAACCAGGCCTATTCGCTGGCGACGGCGCGTCGCCTGGCGCGGCCGCTGGAGGAGCTCGGCGTGCGCAATTGGGAGGATCCGGTGGCGACGATCGAGGAGATGCGCGAACTGCGGCGCCACTGCTCGATCCCGTTCTCGACCCACAACATCGACATTGCGCGCGCCATGGACATGAAGGTGCCGGACGCTTTCGTCGGCAACCCGACGACGCATGGCGGCATCGGCCGCATGCTGCGTTTTGTCGGCGCCTGCGAGCATGCCGGCATCGACTTCTGGTGCTACAGCGGCGACAGCGGCATCGGCAGCGCGGCCTATCTGCATCTGTGCGCGGCGCTCGGCTGGATCAGGGAGCCCAACCAGTCGCTGTTTCGAATGCTGCCGATGGATGTCACCGAGGAAGGGCCGTTTTCGCCGAAGAACAACGTCGTGCGCGTGCCGGAAGGGCCCGGTCTGGGCGTCACGTTGTCACGGGAAAACCTCGCTGCCTGTCACAGAGACTTTATCGAGAAAGGACCGTGCAACAAGTATCATGACCCGGCAAAGCCCGGAACCTATCGCCGTTTGCCGCTGAACTAGATGACAGGCAGGCGACCAACAAACGAGAAGCCAACCACCGCGACTTCGGTCTGGAAGGTCGGACAAAGACGGGCGAAAGCAGTGCAGTGAGGAATCCGGCGCATCCACGGCAAGGACTGGATGGACCGGACAAAATCGCATGCTACAGTCCTGGTCGACAGGCTACTCTGGCGGCCGGAAAATGGAGCTATCCGCAAAATTCGTCAGCCATAAAAACATAGGGGAAAGGGTAAAAACCCATGAGCAAGAATTATCACATTCTCGACCTGATCCGGCGCAATCGTTCGCCGCTTGAAAATCACCTGATCGATGGCCTTGTCGACGGCAGGGTCAGCCGCCGAGACTTCATCCGTCACGGCAGCCTGCTCGGCTTGTCGCTGCCGCTGCTGGGCCGCATCGGCGCAGCAGTCGGCCTCGGCGGCATGCCGTCGCTGGCGCGCGCCCAGGGCGCGCCCGGCGCCACCATCCGCGTCGCCAGCAGCGTGCCGGCGGCAACGATCGACCCTGTTACCATTGCCGACGCCGGCGGCCTCCTGGTCATGCAGCAGGTTGCCGAGTTCCTCTGCGTCGACGGCCCCGACCTCGTGCTGCAGCCGGCGCTGGCCGAAAGCTGGAAGCCGAACGACAACGGCACGGTGTGGACGTTCAAGCTGCGCAAGGGCGTGAAATTCCACAGCGGCGGCGAGATGAAGGCCGACGACGTCGTGGCCAGCATCGACCGCCTTGCCGATCCGGCAAACTCGTCCAACGCGCTGTCGGTGTTCAACGGCATCCTGCAGAAGGGCGCCAGCAAGAAGGTCGACGACTACACCGTGGAGTTCCACCTCGACGCGCCGAACGGCAACTTCCCCTACATGCTGTCGTCCGACAATTACAACGCGGTCATCATCCCGGCGAGCTACAAGGGCGAGTACGAGAAGAGCTTCGACGGCACCGGGCCGTTCAAGATCGAGAAATACACGGCAAAGGTCGGCGCCTCCTTCGTCCGCAACGAAGACTATTGGGGCACGAAGGCGTTGCCGGAACGCACCGAATTCACCTTCTTTACCGACACGCAGCCGCAAATCCTGGCACTGCAGGGCGGGCAGGTCGACATCATCAACCAGCTGCCGGTGCTGTCCGGTGTCGCGCTGCTCAACGATCCGAATGTCGACATCATCAGCCTGAAGTCGGTCGCTCACCAGCAACTGCATATGCGCTGCGATTCCGACCCCTTCAAGGACCCGCGCGTGCGCCGCGCCATCGCACTCAGCCTCGACCGTGACAAGCTGGTTGCCGGTCTGATGAAAGGCCGGGCTTCGCCAGGCAATGACAGCCCGTTCGCCCCGGCCTATCCGTCAACCGATGCGAGCGTGCCGCAGCGCAAGCAGGATATCGCGCAGGCCAAGCAGCTGATGGAAGCGGCGGGCGCCGGCAAGGGCTTCAAGGTAACGCTGACCACCGAGCGTTACCTGGAAATCCCCGAATACGCCCAGCTGATCCAGAACTGGGTCAAGGAGATCGGCATCGAGCTCGAGCTCAATATCCTCGACCAGGGCGGCTATTACGGAGACGCGGTGTTCGGCAAGTCGAACTGGCTGGATTCGGTGATGGGCATCACCGACTATGGCCACCGCGGGGTGCCGAATGTCTATCTTGCAGCACCGCTGAAGAGCGACGGCACCTGGAACGCCGCGCATTTCAAGAACAAGGATTACGACACGCTGGCGACCAGCTACATCGCCGCACTCGACCTCGAGGCGCAGAAGGCGACCGCAGGCAAGATCCAGAACCTGCTGCTCGAAGAGACGCCAGTCATCTTCGGCTATTTCTACGACTATCTGACAGCGACGGCGAAAGGCGTGGCCGGCGTGCAGCCGACCGCGATGTCGCAGCTGTTCCTAGACAAGGCATCGAAGGCCTGAACGGAGGCAGACAAGCCATCCTGCAACTGCCAGCCCCTGCGGGGGGCTGGCGGTTTCGCTGCCAGGCCGAGGCAAGGCGCTGCGCGTCGGCCTGACGTGAAACCCCGCGTTGCGGGGCGATTTATCATTGTCCCATGGATCCGAGACCCTGCTCACCACCATGCATTGGGGGACTTACGAAGTCCGTGCCGAGAACGGCAGGCTCGTCGGCGTCGAGCCATGGAGCGGCGACCCCGATCCATCGCCGATCGGCAAGTCCATGCTTGGCACGGTACAGGGTG
>NZ_JBFULQ010000349.1:0-5936 GCF_054049815.1 Mesorhizobium sp. P5_C1
GCCGAGCGCCGGCGCGAAGACAAGCGTGGCGCCGGCCAGCGCGCCGGGTCTCGCCAGCGGCCAGACGATGCGGCGGAAGACCGCGGCGCGGCTGGCGTAGAGATCGTGCGCGGCCTCGATCAGACGCGGGTCGATGCGCTCCAGCGTCGAGTAGATCGGCAGCACCATGAAGGGCAGGAAGGTGTAGACGAGGCCGAGCAGGATCGACCCGTCATTGTAGAGCAGCGGCAGCGGATCGGAGATGATCCCGGCATGACGCAGCGCACCATTCGCCAGGCCTTCGTCGCGCAGGATGAGGATCCAGCAATAGGTGCGGATCAGTGTGTTGATCCAGAACGGCAGCGTGACGGCAAACAGCAGGACCCGGCGGCGCTCCGGTGCCTGGCAGACGATGTACCAGGCAACCGGCAGGCCGAGCACCAGGCAGATGAGGGTCGTGGCAATGGCGAGGTAGATCGAACGCAGGATGATCAGCGCATAGCTCGGCGAAAACACCAGGCTGTCGTCGAAGTCGCGCTGGTACAGGAACTGGAGATAGGCGTCGAATGTCGCCGGCGCCGTGACGCCGCCATAGGGGTTGGCGGTCATGAACGAATAGGCGACCGCAAGGAACAGCGGCAGCACCATGAAAATGCCGATGACCAGCATGGCGGGTGCGATCAGCAGGTAGGTGCGGTTCGGACCCATCGCCGCCTCAGTTCGCCAGTTCGCGTTCGACGTCGCGGGCCCAGTCGACGACGACCCTGTCGCCTGTCGCCAATGCCGCACCACCGCGCGAGCGCGACTGCAGCCTTGCTCCCTCTTCCAGGACAATCTCGTAGAGCGTGTCGGAGCCGAGGAAGGTGATGGCTGACACCGCTCCTCTGGCGTGGCCTGTGGCGTCATCGGATGCCGGTGATACGACGATGTGTTCGGGACGCACGACGATCGTCTTTGCAGGGTCGCGGCCAAGCGCTGCACCCGGCAGCAGGTTGGACTCGCCGATGAAATCGGCAACGAAGCGGTCCTGCGGATTGTCGTAGATGTCGCGCGGCGTGCCGACCTGCAGCACGTCGCCACTGCGCATCACCGCGATCCTATCGGACATCGCGAGCGCCTCCTCCTGGTCGTGGGTGACCAGCACGAAGGTGATGCCGGTTTCGCGCTGCAGCCGCTTCAATTCGCTCTGCATGCCCTTGCGCAGCTTGAGGTCGAGGGCCGACAGCGGCTCGTCGAGCAAAAGCACGCTCGGCTTCGGAGCAAGGGCACGCGCCACCGCGACGCGCTGCTGCTGGCCGCCCGACAGTTGCGCCGGGCGGCGCGTGGCGAAGCCTTCGAGCCGCACCATTTCCAGTGCTTCCCTGACGCGCTCGTCGATCAGCGATTTCGGCGTGTTCTGCATTTCCAGCCCGAAGGCAACATTCTCGGCGACGCTCATATGCGGGAACAGCGCGTAGCTCTGGAACACCGTGTTGACCGGCCGTTTCTGCGGCGGCAAGGCGGCGACATCGCTGCCGGCGATGCGGATGGCGCCCGAGCTCGGCGCCTCGAAGCCGGCGATCAGCCGCAACAAGGTCGTCTTGCCGCAACCGGATGGGCCAAGCAGGGTGAAGAACTCATTGTCGTAGATTTCGAGGCTGACATGATTCAGGGCTTGAACCGGATCGGCGTCCCTGGTCACGAAGGATTTTGACACGCTTTGGATGTCGATCATAACCGGCAAATTCCTGGGACTGCGGTGAGATGGCCGTGCCTGCTGGGAACCATCACGGTCATTCGAAACCGTGCCTAAAAATTCGCTCCAAAATTATATTTGTCAACAAATAATATATTGTTTTTGCTCTCTGACACGTGAAAGTGTGGCAGGGAACCGGCTATCCTCCGCGCCCACCCCTTTGCGTGTCGTGATGGTACGCCGGTAGGTTCAGAGCACCTTGCCACTGTCGGGATCGAGCAGGTGCATATGGGCCATCCCGAGCGAGAGTGTCGCCACCTCGCCCGGCTTCGGCGTCGAAGCGGGATCGATGCGCGCCGTCGCCTCCGCGCCGGCGATCAGCACATGCAGCAGCGTCTCCATGCCCATCGGCTCGACCACCTCGACCGGCGCTTTGATGTCGACGACGTCGGGCCGCTCGCGCTGCTCGGTGATGTGCTCGGGACGCAGGCCGAATTCGAGTTCGCGCCCGGCATGGCTGGCATAGCGGGCCGTACGGGCAGCCGGGACGGCGAGGGCCGTGCCATCACCGAGCACGACCGCGAGCCGGTCGCCGCGCGCTTCCAGGCGGCACTTGAAAAAGTTCATGCCGGGGCTGCCGATGAAGCCGGCGACGAAGCGGCTGGCCGGTTCATGGTAGAGATCGTTGGGCGGCCCGATCTGCTCGATGCGCCCCTTGTTCATCACCACGACGCGGTCGGCCAGCGTCATCGCCTCGACTTGGTCATGGGTGACGTAGACTGTCGTGGTGGCGACCATCTGGTGCAGCTTCTTGATCTCGGCGCGCATCTTCACCCTGAGCTTGGCGTCGAGGTTGGAGAGTGGCTCGTCGAACAGGAACACCTTCGGCTGCCGCACCATGGCGCGGCCCATCGCGACGCGCTGGCGCTGGCCGCCAGACAACTGGTGCGGCTTGCGCTGCAGCAGTTCGCTGAGGTCGAGGATGTCGGCGACACGGGCGATGCGCTGCGTCACCTCGCCGTCCGGCACCTTGCGGATGCGCAGGCCGAAAGCCATGTTCTGCGCGACCGTCATCTGCGGATAGAGCGCGTAGCTCTGGAAGACCATCGCGATGTCGCGATCCCTGGCCTGCACGTTATTGACCAGCCTGCCGCCGATATGGATCTCGCCGCCGCTCGGCCGGTCCAGTCCGGCCACCATGCGCAGCGTCGTCGACTTGCCGCAGCCGGACGGTCCGACGAGGACGACGAATTCGCCCTCTGCGATATCGAGATCGATATCGTGCACCACCTTCAGATTCTGGAAGCTCTTCGAAACCTTCTTCAGTTCGACGTCTGCCATGGCGCTACTCCCTTGCCGTGGGCGCGAACATGTCGAGCGCCAGTGCCGCGGCACCGATCACGCCGGCGTCGTTGCCGTGTTCCACCGCCACGATCACTGGTGGGCGGCCGGGCTTGAGCAGCACGAAATCCCTGACATTGCGGGCGATGCGATCGGTGAAGAAAGGACCGGCCAGCGCCAGACCGCCGCCGATGATCGCCGCCTCGATGTTGAGCATGTTCGACATGATGCCGATCATCTGGCCGAGCCAGCGCGCCACYTCGTCGACGACCTGCAGCGCGACGGGGTCGCCCTGCTTGGCAAGATCGCAGACGGTCTCGGCGTTGGTGGCGTCGGTGTCCGGCTTGAGTTGGCGATAGCGATTGACGAGCGCGCGGGCGCTGGCGAGGTTCTCGACCATGCCCGGCACCGGATCGGCAAGGTCGGTGCGGGCCGGATCGAGCGAGATGCAGCCAAGCTGTGGCGGCAACCCGTCCGGGCCGTCGATCACCTTGCGGTCGATGACCATGGCGCCGCCAATGCCGGTGCCGAGCGTCAGCAGCGCAAAGCGGGAGAAGGGACGCCCGGCGCCGTGCCGCATCTCGCCATGGGTGGCGCAGACGGCATCGTTGAGGACGATGGCCGGGACGCCGAAGCGAATGCCGAACAGTTTCGACAGCGAACCCATCAACAGTGCCGGGATCGCCGGGCATCGGCCATTCAGCATACCGGTCTGGGGATTTGGCGTGCCCGGCACACCAATGCCGATGGCGGTGATGTCCGGATATTGCCGCGTCAGCTCTTCGGTGGCCTTGGTGACCAGATGGACGAAATCCGCAAACTCGATATCCCGATGTACCGGGACAGCGCCGCGCGCCAGCACCTTGCCCGAACCGTCGACGGCGCCGAGCTTGACCAGGCTGCCGCCAATGTCGATTCCGATCGCGGTTACCATCAGGCCTCCTTGCGGATGCGCACGTTGAGCCTGCGTCCGAGATTGGGATAGATCATCTTGTCCGGATCGATGCCACGCGCGATCGCCAGCTCGCAACCATACCATTGCAGCGGGATCGGCGCCCAGCAACCGGCGAGCCATTGCTGCTCCGGCTCGGTCGGCCAGCTGACATCGAGGTCGAAGCGGGTCGGATGACCGGAGAGGTTGAGGACGACCGCACGTGGCCCGAGTTCGGCCAGAGCCTCGCCAAGATTGGCGGCGACTTTCGCCTCGGCCTCGGTCTGCGCGATGGCGATCACCAGGCTTTTGTCCGTCGTGCCATAGACATGCCCATGCAACGCCTCCTCCGTGTCGAAGGCGGCTGTCGGCACGCCGCTGATCTCGGCAATCTTGAGCGATGCCTCCAACGCGGTGCCGAGATGCGTTGCCTGTCCAGCGACCAGTATGTAATCGGGGACGCCGAAGCGGGTGACCAGATCCTTCGCTGCGGCGAGACCGGTTTCCGCTGTCTGCTCCAGTTGTCCGAGAAGCTTCGACAGATCGACCGTCTTGTTGGCTAGCTTGGCGGCAACCGCCAGCACCGAGATGACGGTGGCGGTATAGCCCATGGTCTTCGGGCCGACCGTCTCCGGGCCGATCGGCATGACGATCACCTCGGCGCCGGCCTCCGTAATCAGGCTGCCCTCCTCACCGGTAATGACAAGGGTGGGAAACCCGCGCGCCACCGCCAGACGCACCGCTTCGATCGTGGTAATGCTCATGCCGGACTGCGAGGCCGCCAGAACCAGCGTGCGCTGGTCCGATGCCTTGGGCGGCAAGCGCAGGAAAGCCTCCGGCTCCTTGGCGATCACCGAGGCGCCCGTCCCCTCCTCCAGCGCTTCGGCGCCGGCCAGCAGTGCATTCATCGAGGAGCCGGTGCCAAGCAGCACGATGCGCTGCGGCTTCTGGCGCAGGCTGGCGAACCGATCCAAATCCGCGCCGATGGCGGCGGGCAGCCCGGTCAGGGTCGAAGGCTGCCGGCGGATGTATTTGCCTATCTGCATCTTGATGTTCCATCAGTTCGAAATTGTAGAAGTCTTGCGAAAATCTGTCGGCCATGACGTCCGGCTATTTGCTGTAGCCCTTGCTCAGGCCGCTGATGAATTGCCGCGAGAACAGGGTGAACAGCAGGACGAGTGGCACCGCGCCAAGCGTCAGCGCGGCGAGAAGTGCGGGATAGTCGTTCATGAACTGGCCGACGAATTGCTGCACGCCGAGCGTCACCGTCTGGTTCTGCCGGCTTGGAGCCAGGATCAGCGGGAACCAGAGGTCGTTCCAGACCGGCAGCATGGTCAGCGCAGCCACCGCGGCGAGGCCGGGCCTGACCAAAGGCAGCACGATCCAGAAGGTGCGCAACTCGCTTGCACCATCCATGCGCGCTGCTTCCTTGAGATCTGTCGGAACGGTGCGGAAATAGGTGACCATCAGCGTCACCGCGATCGGGATGCTCATGGCGGTGTAGACGAGGATCAAGGCGGCCAGCGTATCCATCAGCTTCCAGGCGAGCATCATCTGGATGAGCGGGATCGTGCCGAGCCGGATCGGCAACATGATGCCGAGCACGAACAGGCCAGCGAGCAGCGAGGCGACCCGCACGCGGTATTCGACCAGGGCGAAGGCGGCGAGCGTCGACAGGACCACCGTCAGCACGATCGTCGTCACCGTGACGATCAAGCTGTTGCGGTAGTTGACGATGAAATTGCCGCGGGTGAAGACCCGCTTGTAGCCTTCGAGGCTGAAGGTCTTGGCCGTCGGCAGGTCAAACGGGCCACCGAAGATCGCCGGCGTCGTCTTCAGGGAATTGATGATGACGATCAGCACCGGTCCTATGGCGAGCACGACAAAGAAGATCAGCAGTGCGTGGACGATGATGCGCTCCAGCGTCCAGGGCTCGCGGTCCTGGCGGCGGCGGGCAACTGGCATGGTGAGGTCAGGGGCGCTCATATCCGCTCCTAGACCGAATAGGAT
>NZ_JBFULQ010000350.1:0-5927 GCF_054049815.1 Mesorhizobium sp. P5_C1
GTCATCGACAAGGCGGCCATCGAAGCGCAGCTATAGGGGATGAGTACAGCGGCGGCTTCCGCAATGAAAAGCAACCGTTCGCAAAAATCGATCATTCTAACGAAAATAATTCGTTGGAAAGATCGGTTCAGGAATGGCATTCCTCCGGCATACCCGCCTGGAGCATTGCATTGTCTACCCTTACCCACATCGCGAACGATATTCCGAATGGCCTGATTTCCGCCGAACTCGCCCAAGGACGAAAGTCCCTCAATTCGGTGTGGAACGGCGTTGTGCCCGGCATCGTGCTGGTCGCGATGATCACAGGCGTCGCCTTCTCGGCCCGCAATGTGTCCGGCTTCGCTCTCTTCAGCCCGATGATCCTCGCTGTCGTCGCCGGCATGATCTATTCCAACGTGCTCGGCACCCCCGCCCACGCCAAGGCCGGCATCGCGTTTTCGCAGCGCCGGCTGCTGCGCTTCGCCATCGTGCTGCTCGGCTTCCAGCTGACGCTTGGCCAGGTGGTGTCGATCGGCGCCGGCGGCGTCGGCATCGTGGCGCTGACGCTTGGCTCCACCTTCCTCTTCACCATCACGCTCGGCCGGCTGATCGGCGTCGACGCCAAGCTGGCGCAGCTGATCGCCGCCGGTACCTCGATCTGCGGCGCCTCGGCCATCGTCGCCACCAACATCGTCACCGATGCGCGCGATGAGGACGTCACCTACGCCGTCGCCTCAATCACGCTGTTCGGCACCGTCGCCATGCTCGGCTTCCCGCTACTGGCGCCCGTCTTCGGCCTCGACCAGCACGCTTTCGGCCTGTGGGCCGGCGCCTCGATCCATGAGGTGGCGCAAGTGATCGGCGCCGGCTTCCAGAACGGCACCCAGTCCGGCGAGATCGCCACCGTCGCCAAGCTGACCCGCGTCGCCATGCTGGCGCCGATGGTCATCGCGCTCGGCCTGATGGCGCGCCGCAAAAGCAGCAATCAGTCGGCGGCACGGCCGCCCATGCCCTGGTTTGTCGCCGCCTTCGTCGCGGTCGTGGCTTTGAACAGCCTCGTCACCGTGCCGGCCGAAGTGAAGTCGGCGATGGCACTCGCCACCACCGTCATGCTGACCATGGGGCTGGCCGCCATGGGCCTGCAGGCCGACATTTCACAGCTGCGCTCGCGCGGCCTGCGCCCGCTGGCGCTGGCCTTCTCGGCCTTCCTGTTCATCGGCTGCTTCAGCCTGATGCTGGTGAAGCTCGTCTGAGGCGCTCTAGGGCGTTCGAACCTTCAGTCCTCGAAAGAGCTCGCGGCGGCATAGATCGCCGCCAGCGTCTCGATGCCGGCCTGGTCGGCCTTGTCGAAGCGGCCGGGCAACGGGCTGTCGAGATCGAGCACGCCGAAGACGCCGTCATCGTCCTCGAGCAGCACGACCAGCTCCGAACGCGAGTCGGCATCGCAGGCGATGTGGCCGGGAAAATCATGCACGTCCTCGATCAGCATCGAGGTGCCGAGTTCAACCGCTGTTCCGCAGACGCCCTTGCCGACCGCGATGCGCACGCAGGCTGGCTTACCCTGGAAGGGACCGAGCACCATCTCCTCGTCGGATTGCAGGAAGTAGAAGCCGGCCCAGTTGAGGTCGGGCACCATTTGGAAAATCAGCGCCGCGGCGTTGGCGGCGTTGGCGATCGAATCGCGTTCGCCCTCGAGCAGCGCCTTCAGTTGCGCGGCGAGGTCGCGGTAGAACGCAGCCTTGTCCGAGGTGTCGATGGCCTTGGCCGCAAACATGACTTGTCTCCGTATCGAGGATCGCGGTTTCGTTTCCGCAACTCTCTGCACCAAACGACCACCGGACGATACTAGCGTGAATTCCGGTCGCTGCGAAAGTCGCGAGAAGGATGCCCGGTCCGATACTCGGCAGCACGGCACGTCCATCGAACCGTGCTGCCTTGATCAAGAAGGCAAGTCCATCAGCCGGCGGGCTTGTACGCGCCAGCAGCCTTGTTGGCAGCCGCGAGCACTGCCTTCATATCGAGTTCTTCCAGTACAACCATATCTGTCAGCGAGCCGCTCGCTCGCACCGCAAGGGATATGCCCATCCCTGCGACCTGGTCCGGCACCTCGCCATTGACGACGACGTCATAAATGCCGCGCGTGAACATCACGCTGGTCATCTTGCCGCCAACGCTTTCAAAAAGCGCCTTGACCGCAGCTTGCCTGTCTGACCCCTGCATCAATCCTTTGGCGGCGTGAGGCGCATAGCTTGCCAATATGGTCACTTTCATGACTATTCCTCCCAATGTCATTGTCTCGTGACTGCTCGACAAATTCGAGCCGACACGGAGTGATTTTTTCGGTAGCAACTGCAGGCGCCCTTGGACGCCTTGACGGCCAAGGGCCCACTGCCTGCCAAATATGCGCTGAAGCTAATATAATGACAATACCGGACACCCCGACACCGCCTACAGGAACTGGCTGGACGCGCTCGGCCGGCGCGATGGGCCCGCGCCGCTGACGCGCTATGTGATACTGGCGTTGCGCGCAAGCAGCGACGGCGCCGCAGTGCTCACATCGGGCGTTTGGGCTCGCTCTTTGAAGGCGCTGCCGTGTCGGAATCGGATTTCTTGTGCTTGTCGGCGGCAATCCTGCGGATGCGGTCGAAGCGGCTTTCCTCGGTGATTTCGGTCGTAACGACCGTCTCTGGCTTCTGCACGAACGTGATCATGCATCCGTCTCCTGGGCTAGAGGCCTGCGCGCCGGGGGAGACTGCCCCCGGCGGTAATATCCTAGAACCGGCGTRGATTCAGGTCAGGCTGAGTCGAAAACGGTGGTTTCCGAACAGGCCGGCATCACCTGAAACTTTAGTAGCCGCCCATGCCGCCGCCATTGCCTGCAGGTGCGGCATCCTTGGCCGGGATGTCGGTGATCATGGCTTCAGCGGTGATCAGCAAAGCCGCGATCGAGCCGGCATCCTGCAGTGCGGTGCGCACCACTTTCGCCGGATCGACGATACCTGCCTTGATCATGTCGACATAGACCTCGTTCTGGGCGTCGAAGCCCTGATTGTGGTCCTTGCTGTCGGTGAGCTTGCCGACCACGATCGAGCCTTCGACGCCGGAATTCTCGGCGATCTGCCGGATTGGCGCTTCAAGAGCCCGTAGCACGATCGAGATGCCTGCCGTGACATCGTCATTGGCGCCGGCGAGACCCGCAAGCGCCGACCTTGCGCGCAGCAGAGCCACGCCGCCGCCGGGCACGATGCCTTCTTCAACCGCCGCGCGCGTCGCATTCAGCGCGTCGTCGATGCGGTCCTTCTTTTCCTTGACTTCCGACTCGGTGACGCCGCCGACGCGGATGACGGCAACGCCGCCGGAGAGCTTGGCCAGCCGCTCCTGCAGCTTTTCCTTGTCGTAGTCCGAGGTGGTCTCCTCGATCTGGCCCTTGATCTGGGCGACGCGCGCCTGGATGGTGGCCTTGGTGCCGGCGCCGTCGATGATCGTGGTCGTGTCCTTCTCGATCAGCACGCGCTTGGCGCGGCCGAGCATCTCGATGGTGACGTTCTCGAGCTTGATGCCGAGATCCTCGGAAACCATCTGGCCTGATGTGAGCACGGCGATGTCTTCCAACATCGCCTTGCGGCGATCACCGAAGCCCGGCGCCTTGACGGCTGCAACCTTGAGGCCGCCACGCAGCTTGTTGACGACCAGCGTGGCGAGCGCCTCGCCCTCGACGTCCTCGGAGATGATCAGCAGCGGCCTGCCGCTTTGCACCACCGCTTCGAGGATCGGCAGCATGGCTTGCAGATTGCCGAGCTTCTTCTCGTGGATGAGCACATAGGGCTCTTCCAGCTCGACGCGCATCTTGTCGGCGTTGGTGACGAAATACGGGCTGAGATAGCCGCGGTCGAACTGCATGCCCTCGACGACGTCGAGTTCGGTGTCGGCGGTCTTGGCTTCCTCGACGGTGATGACGCCGTCATTGCCGACCTTGTCCATCGCCTTGGCGATCATCTCGCCGACGCTGGCATCGCCATTGGCGGCGATGGTGCCGACCTGCGCGATCTCGGCCGACGACTTGACCTTCTTGGCCCGCGCCTTGATTTCCCCAACCACGGCGGTGACCGCTTGGTCGATGCCGCGCTTGAGGTCCATCGGGTTCATGCCGGCAGCGACCAGCTTGGCGCCTTCGCGCAGGATCGAGGCAGCCAGCACCGTGGCGGTGGTGGTGCCGTCACCGGCGAGGTCGTTGGTCTTCGAAGCCACTTCGCGCACCATCTGCGCGCCCATGTTCTCGAACTTGTCGGCAAGCTCGATTTCCTTGGCGACGGTGACGCCGTCCTTGGTGATGCGCGGCGCGCCATAGGCCTTGTCGATGATGACGTTGCGGCCCTTGGGGCCGAGCGTGACCTTCACCGCATTGGTGAGGATCTCGACGCCGCGCAGCATGCGGTCGCGTGCATCGGTGGAGAATTTGATTTCCTTGGCAGACATTTTTTTAATCCCGTTCGCGTGGTGGAGTGAACCGCTCGCCGGAGCCTGGCAAAGGCCGGCTCCTCATATGGTCAGGCGGCCTTCTTGGCCTCGACGGCCTTCTCGATGACGCCCATGATGTCGGCTTCCTTCATGATCAGCAGGTCCTCGCCGTCGATCTTGACCTCGGTGCCCGACCATTTGCCGAACAGGATGAAGTCACCGGCCTTGACGTCGAGTGCGATCAGCGCGCCGCTTTCGTCGCGTGCACCGGGGCCGACGGCGATGACTTCGCCTTCCTGCGGCTTTTCCTTGGCATTGTCGGGGATGATGATGCCGCCCTTGGATTTGGTATCGCCTTCAGCGCGACGAATGACAACGCGGTCGTGGAGTGGCCGAAATTTCATGGGAACTTCTTTCTGGGGCCGGCACAGGCGGCCACGCCCGTCCTATATAGACGCGTTGGCACTCGATAGATAGGAGTGCCAAAAATTATTCGCCGCCGGAATTAAATATTCAAAAGTATTATTTTGGTTAGCCGTTTCGTGATATCGCCGATTGGTCAAATAATTCAAAAAATTGAATTTTGCCGATTGAGTGCCTATTTATCGGWCAAGTTCGTTTTCACGATTTCAGGCACAAGGGAGATTTCTTCGATGGCCGAAGGCAATCAGACGATCATGGAAAAAGCTGAAGCCCGCTTTGTCGACAAGCAGAAGAAAACGGCGGAGCGCAACAAGGCAACCGCCGAGTACATGTCCGAGGCAAGGGCCAGGGAGATCAAGACCGCAAGGCTGCGGGAGCTGCGGTTGGCCAAGGAAGAGGCAGACCGCGTCGCCGAAGCGCTGAACCCGACGCCGAAGAAGAAGCGGGTGGTCAAGAAAGCCACGGAGGCCAAGACATGAGCCTGACCTTCCCCAACCGCAGCCGCAGCTATGACGAAGCCGGCAAGCGCATCCGTTTCGTTGGCCATGACGGCATGTTCCAGATCTCCTTCTCTGTCGCCGCCGATGCGATGACCAGGATGCAGCCGGCGACCGCGACCAATGAAGCCGGCTATCTCGCCACATTCGATACCGAGAGCAGCGCCATCCGCGACGTGGCATCGAAGGCCTACGACCGCACCCGCAAGAGCATGTACGTGCTGACGGCCGCCGATTTCGGCTGATCAGCCTAGTGCATGCCGCTCAAAACCGCCCCGGTTTTGAGACAACGACATCCATGGAAACGAAGATCAAGGATCCATCTTCTCGACCATGGTGCGTATCTTTTCAGCCTTTTCAAAATGGTCGAGGCGGTGGGTTCTGATCCACCATTCGGCGGCTTCCATCAAAAGGTCGGGGTCGTCGTTCCTGTTGGCGAAGAACGCGTAGAACGATACGCCGACGCCAGGCCCTTTCTCGGAAATCTTGCGATCACAGACCTCCAGTATCTTCTGCTTCAGGCTGGCTCTCACGGGAATCCTCGCTTTGCGGTGTGGCGAGCACTTGCCG
>NZ_JBFULQ010000351.1:0-5906 GCF_054049815.1 Mesorhizobium sp. P5_C1
GGCTCGGTCAGGTTCATGGTGCCGGTCCAGGCACCCTCAACCATCTTCGGCAGCCATTTGGATTTCTGCTCGTCGGTGCCGTGGGTGATGATCGCCGCGATCGCGCCCTGCGTCAGGCCCGGATACATCATCAGCGACATGTTGGCCGACACCATATATTCGGCAACGGCGGTGTGCACCGCATAGGGCAGGCCCTGGCCGCCGAACTCGACGGGTGCGGCCAGACCCATCCAGCCACCCTCGCGATACTGGCCGAAGGCCTCCTTGAAACCTTTCGGCGTCGTCACCGAGCCGTCGTCATGGCGCACGCAGCCTTCCATGTCGCCGACACGGTTCAGCGGATGCATGACGTTTTCGGCGAGCTTGGCGCCTTCGGCGAGGATAGCCTCCAGTACATCGGGCGTGGCGTCGGCAAATCCGGGAAGGTTCGAATAGCGCTGATAGCCTAGCACCTCGTTGAGCACGAACAGCGTATCCTGGACCGGAGCCCTGTATGTCGGCATGCTTTCCTCCACCCTGCAGACCTGTCCGAATGCCCCCGAAGTCTACCAAGGGTGGCATGCGGACCCATGTTGCGAGCGGGATAGCAAAAATTGACGTTTGCGTAAACGTCAATTTTTTCGATGCGACAAGATTTCCCGCCCACCGCGCGGTGAACGTAGCGGCGAGGCGTTGCACAAGCTAGCGGCGAGAGGCTGCATTGGGCCGCGGCCAAGACGACGAAAAGCCGCGTGGCCCTGCCGCGCGGCTTTGATAGTCAGACAGTCAGCGGATGAATTAGCCCGCGACGCTCGCCTGCGGCGCCGAACGCTCGGCCAGCATTTGGCGCACCGCCGACATCGAGCCGCTCAGCTCGTTAATGGCGTCATCAATCAGCGCCCGCTGCTTCTGCAGCCGGGCAAGCTGCTTTTCCGACTTGTCCAGCGCCAGCCGCAGCTGCTTGGTGTTGGAGCCGGTCGGATCGTAGAGGTCCATCATCTGCTTGACGTCGCGCAGCGAGAACCCAACCTTGCGGCCAAGCAGGATCAGCTTCAGCCGGGCCTTGTCGCGGCGCGTGTAGAGACGGGTCGAACCGTCGCGCTGCGGGTTAAGCAGGCCCTTGTCTTCATAGAAACGCAGCGTGCGCAGCGTCACTCCATATTTCTTGGCCATCTCACCGATGCGTACAAGGTCCTCGCCGGTTTCGACAGACATATTGTTGGTATTGGCCGCGGTCTCGCCGGCCGAGATAAGCTTCATGGTCACTGGCTTTCCCCATCTGGTGGCGTCGCGGTCCTGGACCGTGCGTCGCCTGACTGGAAGCGGGGGCTTGCTTCCGGTCGTGGTTTCAACAAACAAATCGCAAACAGCACGCTCAGGGCGCCTTTTACGTTTACGTCAATTCTATACCGATAGCCGCCTCATGACGCAAGGGCGTTCTGCGCGGCGAGCGTTATGCCGCACCGTGCTGCCGGCATCCGACATCCTTGCAACTTCTTAAGTTTGGTTAACGCGTTGTTTACCACGTTGGGCGAAATGTGGGCGCGTCGGCTACCCGTGGTTATCCTGTATCGAATTTTTCACGGTTTTTCGGAGCGCGGGTGAGAGCCCGGGAAGCTCGTCTTCCACCGCGGCATAGCCGCTGTCGCCTCGTTCCGACAGGGACTTGGGGGAACTGGCCGCGAGCCAGCCAATCTGAAAGACGGACGCACCGATGAACAGCAAGCGGTCCTACCTCGATACACTCAACGCCGGCAGGCAGCGCAGGCCGCAGACCACGCTCGAGCAGTTGAACCGTTCCCTCGAAACGCTGGAGCAGCGGCTGGAGCGTACGCGCGAGGACCCGATGGCACGGCCCGAGCCCCGCCAATACGGGGCCGATGCGCGCTATCCAGCAGCCCAACCCTCTGGCCAACCCTCCAGCCAGCAGCGGTGGTACGAGGATCCGCAGCCGGCGCCGCGCCCGACGAGCCCGCCGCCGCCCGCCGCCGCCTTCGGGCAGAATTGCCAGGCCATCGCCCGCGACATCGATCGCGTGCGTGGCCAGGAGGACGGCGTTGCCATGGTCGGCAAGATCGCCGGCGAGTTGCGCGGCATGCGCGAGGAACTGCGCCACCAGATGACGGCTGGGCTGCAGCGGGAATTCGAAGCGCTGCGCAAGGACATCGAGCGGGCTTTCCAGTCGGGCGCCAGGCCGGGCACCTCGGCCAAGGGCAGCGCCGAACTCGGCCTTGAATTCGAACGGCTCTCCGGCGCCATCCAGACACTGGCCGAGAAGAGCGACGACAGAAGCGTCAACATGCTGCGGCTCGAGCTCGAACAGGTCAAGGCCGCGCTCGACACGCTGGCGCGCGAGGAGAGCGTGCAGAAGGTCGACCGCCGCTGGGACGATTTCGATCGCCGCTGGACGGCCTTCGAGGACCGCGTCGACGCCGATCAGCGCAAGCGCTCCGACGACCCCGGCCTATCAATGCTGACCGACCGGCTGGAGCAGATCAGCAACGCCGTCAACAATCTGCCGGAATCGCTGTCGCTGCGCTCGCTCGAGGAAAAGGTCCGCACGCTTGCCGGCGCCGTCGATCATTTCGCCAGCCAGCAGGACAATCGTGGCAGCGACACGCTTGGCATGATCGACGAGCGGCTGGACGAGATCTCCCGCGCCATCGTCGCCTCGACGGTCGCCGCGCAAGCCAATTCTTTCGACCACGAGGCTTTCGAGCGCATCGAGAAGCGGATCGACTCGCTTGCCCAACAGATCGAGGAAGTCGCGCAGGACCGCCCGGGCAACGCTGTCATGGACCGGCTGAGCACCCTGTCGAGCCGTGTCGACGAGCTCGCCGGCCGCGCCAACCTGCCCGAGCAGGCGATGGAGCGCCTGGCCAAGCAGATCGCGCTCATTGCCGACAAGATCGACCAGGCGCCTGCCATGCCCGACGCCGACTATATCTTCCATGGCCTGGAGCAACGCTTCGACGTGCTGTCGAGCATGATGGAACGTCGCCAGGGCGACGCCATCGAACAGGGCAACATGCTATTCCGCGATCTCGAGCGGCGGCTGGACGAGGTGGCCGACAGGCTGGACCAGCGCATGCCGCATGTCGACAGCGCCGGCATCATGGAAGCCATCGACGCCCGCTTCACCGCGCTGGCTAAGCGCTTGGAAACGCGTGTTCCCGATCCCGCAGGCGAAGCCGCGATCCGCGGCCTGGAAAGCCGGCTCGAAGACATTTCAAGCCGGCTGGACGCATCGGCCGCGCAGGTGGCCGGCATCGATCCGGCGCTGATCCGCAGCCTGGAGGCGCAGGTCGCCGGCCTGTCCGCCCACCTTTCAAGGCCCAGCACGCCGCTGCCGGAATTCGAGGACATCAGCCCGCGTCTCGACGAGATCGAGAAGTCGCTGTCCGGAACCCGCGATTCCATCCTCGGCGCGGCGCGCGAAGCAGCCGAGAACGCGGTGCGTTCGCTGGCCGGTTCGAGCGCCAACACGACAGCCGTTTCCGGCCTCGCCCAGGATCTGAAGACACTCGAAACGCTGACGCGGCGCTCGGACGAGCGCAATTCGAGAACGTTCGAAGCCATCCACGACACGCTGCTCAAGATCGTCGACCGGTTGGGTTCGCTGGAACCCGGCGAACCGGTCGAGGCGGTGAGCGAACTCCTGGATGCGGCTGCGGTCGGACCCGCCGGCCGGCGCGGTGCGCGGCGGTCCAAGATGGCCGTCGAGGCACCGTCAATGGATATCGATCAGCCGATGCCGCTGACCGGGGACATGGCCGATCTCGATGGCCGCGCCGCCGCTATCCTGCGCAATGATCCGGGCATGCGTGGCGACCTGGATACGCGTGGCGACCTGGATATGCGTGGCGGCGTGGGCACGCGCTCACCAGCCGAAGCCGCCGCTGCCGCGGCCCTGGCTGCCCTCAGTTCCGATACCATCGCCGAGAAAAGCGAACAGGCAGGCGGCCGCAAATCGTTGTTCGGCGGGCTGGCACGTGCATTCAGGGGCAAGAAGGAGGCCGACATTCCGCCGCTGGCCGGCTCGGCGCCGATTGCCCCGACACCGAGCGTCGACCTCGACGAACCGCTGGACCCAAAATTGGCCAATCGGCCGCTGGAGCCCGGCTCCGGCGCACCTGACCTCAATGCCATCATGAAGCGCGTGCGCGACGAGCGCGGCCAGCCGGCCAAGCCAAGCGACACCGATGCCGCAAAATCGGATTTCATCGCCGCAGCGCGGCGCGCGGCGCAAGCGGCGGCCGCCGAGGCCGATGCACTGAAGCGCCAGTCGACGATGACCGGACCCGTGAAGGCACTGCGGATCGGCGATCTGCTCAAGGCGCGGCGCAAGCCGATCCTGATGGCGGCCGCCGCGATCATGCTGGCGCTCGCCGGCCTGCAACTGGGAAAGGCCTTCTTCGCCGATCCGGCGCAGGTGGCAAGCAACGACGCCGCGCCGATCGTCGCCTCGCAACCGGTGCAAACCGCCTCGGTCGATGCGGCTAGCCAGCCGAAGGCGGACGTTCAGCCGCAGTCCGTGGAAAGCGCGCCGACCCGTTCCGTCAGACAGGCCGAGCCGTCCGAACCGGCAGCCAAGGATGACATGGCCGCGCAAGGCACGATGGCCACGCCGCCAAGCATCGAGCCTTCGATGGATGCGGCACCGACAGCCCAGCCGGTTCCTGCGCCTGTTGCTTCGGCGACACCCGCCGACGCAAGCCCGACGGCACCCGACATGACAGCTTCGGCTGCTGCGCTCCCGGCTGGTCCGGCCCCGGTCGCCGCGGAAGCGACCGATGCCGATACCGGGCCTGTGACGGCCGAGCCGAACACCGCCAAGGACACCACGGGAGCGGTT
Source organism: Mesorhizobium sp. P5_C1 (assembly GCF_054049815.1). Lineage (NCBI taxonomy): Bacteria > Pseudomonadati > Pseudomonadota > Alphaproteobacteria > Hyphomicrobiales > Phyllobacteriaceae > Mesorhizobium > Mesorhizobium sp. P5_C1. Next base: position 4,835 of record NZ_JBFULQ010000351.1, read on the forward strand.
CCACCGGCCGACACTTCGCCGGCGGCAGCCACCGCCAAGTTCGACATTCCCACCGACGTCGGCCCGCTCGCCTTGCGCGATGCCGCTGCCGGCGGCGACGCCAAGGCGTTGTTCGAGGTCGGTTCGCGCTACGCCGAGTCGCGTGGCGTCAAGGAAGACATGGCGGCAGCCGCCAAATGGTACGAGAAGTCGGCCGAACTCGGCTTCGCGCCGGCCGAATACCGCATCGGCAATTTCTTCGAGAAGGGCATTGGCGTCGCGCGCGATATCAAGAAGGCGAAGACCTGGTACCAGCTCGCCGCCGAGCAGGGCAACGCCAGCGCCATGCACAACCTGGCCGTGCTGTTCGCCATGGCCGCGGATGGCGTCACCGACAATGAGTCGGCCGCGCACTGGTTCCAGGCGGCGGCAGACGTCGGCGTCAAGGACAGCCAGTTCAACCTCGGCATCCTCGCCGCCAAGGGCGTCGGCATGAAGCAGAACCTCGAGGAATCCTACAAATGGTTCGCGCTCGTCGCCAAGACCGGCGACAAGGATGCGGCGGCCAAGCGTGACGAGATCGCCAATGCGATGCGGCCCGAGCAGCTCGAACGCGCCCGTGCCGCGGCCGAACTGTGGAAGGCCAAGCCGCTGGATGCGGCAGCCAATTCGGTCGACATTCCCGAATCGTGGCAGGACGGCGCGCCGCAGACGACCGCCAGCGTCGACATGAAGAAGGCCGTCGAGAACATCCAACGCATTCTCAACAAGAATGGCTACGATGCAGGCGACGCCGACGGCAGGATGGGCCAGAAGACGAAGACCGCGATCATGGCTTTCCAGACCGACAACAAGCTGCCGGCGACCGGCACGGTCGACGAAAAACTGGTCAAGGCGCTGCTGGCGCGCAAATAACGGCAGATGCGTCGCTTCCACGACGCCCTTGCCACACATTTGCCTGTTAACTGATTGAGATGTTTTTTGTTTCGGCAATGCTGCGTGGTTTGACTTCGTAGCACCTCCGGCGCAAGAACAAACTGGCTTGTCGGGTCAAGATGCCCGCAACGGTTGCATTCACCGACAGGCAAAACTG
>NZ_JBFULQ010000352.1:0-5893 GCF_054049815.1 Mesorhizobium sp. P5_C1
GTTTATGAGTTTACGGCCTGGACGAAACCCTTGGAGATGGACACATGGCGCTCAAACGGATGGACAATGTAGGGATCGTCGTCGATGACCTCGGTCAGACGATTGATTTCTTTCGCGAGCTCGGCCTCGAGCTCGAAGGGCGGGCCACGATCGAAGGAGAATGGGCCGGACGTGTCACTGGACTGGGCGATCAGCGCGTCGAGATTGCCATGATGCGCACACCGGATGGCCACGGCCGGCTCGAGCTATCCCGCTTCCTCGCGCCACCTGTCGTCGCGGATCACCGCAACGCCCCGGTCAACGCTCTGGGCTACCTCCGCGTCATGTTCACCGTGGACGACATCGACGAGACGCTTGAAAGGCTCCGCAATCGCGGCGCGCAGCTCGTCGGCGAAGTGGTCCAGTACAAGGACGTGTATCGGCTCTGCTACATCCGCGGGCCTGAAGGGCTGCTCATCGGACTCGCCCAAGAACTCGGCTGAGCGCAATACGACGACAATGACGAAGGGCGACCAGGGGTCAGAGAGCGCGTTCAGGCATTCCCGTGGTCTCCGCTACGCCTTGCCGGGAGCCAGGCCCAGGCGCGCGACCATCCCGCAGCGGCAAGCCCGCGTTGGCGTCCTTCATATCTGGTCGTTGTAGGGCTCCTTGATCTGGCCGACCATGCGGGCGAGCTTTGAAAAGGAGGGCATGTCCGCCTCCGGCTGGCATTGATTGGCCAGTTCCAGCAGCCGTATCGGAAAGCTGACGGCGTCGCGGCTTGACGCGGACATGCCTTCGGACCGCTCCTGGCTGATTTCGCCGGCCTCGGCCTTGCGCAAGGCCAGGTCTATTTCCTCCGCCGTCAGCACCCCCTTTTGGACCAGGAGGTGGTTGATCGACGCGACGGCCATCAGCAGGCCTTCGAGTTGCAGATTGGCGACGTTCATGGCGATTGCTCCCGTGGCTATGATCGAAAACGCGCCAGCGGCGTTTCCGCTCCGGCGGTGAGGGCAGGGCGTAGTCGAGGTCGCAAAAGATCACAGAGCTGGCTGCCTGGAAATGCCTATTCCTGCGTCAGGCGCTCGCCATATTCGCGCCACAGCGCTTTCACGTCCAGACCCCCGAGGCGGGGGATCGAGGGATCTGCCGCGGCGATGGCGACGGCACTGATGTCGTATTGGGGGTAGGCGTGGGCGACGAAGCGGATCGCCTCGCCGAGCGAGCGCACGCGGATGATCGGGTCCGCCTGTCCCTGACCGGTGCTTCGCACACCCGAAACCGTGGCCGGCGCATGCCGCACCCTGAAGACGGATGCCATGGTTGGTCTGTCCATCGCCCTCTCCTACAAGGCCGTACGACGCGAATCATTCCATGAGCTTCAGCTAACGGTCTCACAGATGTCGGCTTATGAAAAGTCGACACGAAAGTCTGGCCTTGCCGCCCGCTCGCATGCCGATCGGGTTGTCCGGTGAGGGCATGCTATTGATTTGGGTATGGTGTTGATTTGCGCCAACGACCTCCAGACCCGCCGCGCCGGTGGGTTTTTTGTTTTTCGGCTGCCCTTCAGCGATGCGCGGGAGCTTGGTTGGCGGGCGTCGAAAAAGGGCTTATAGGAATTTTTTCTCAGAAAATCGTTGACTGGGTGAGGGCAGCTATGCTACATATTTGTCCATGGTGCTGATTTGCGCCAACGACCCGCCGCCGAGGCGGGTTTTTTGTTTCTGGCGTCTGTCTATCGATGCGCCCTTGAAAACCACTTGAACGTTGGCAGGACAGAGGGGGGCGTGACGGAACGCCATCCTTTGCCCGACGACCCTTCGCAATATCCACGAGAACTCCCATGCGCCGCTACGCCACCATCATCACCGACGATGACGGCCGCGAGGTCGTCAGCGCCATTGGCGCGTTCGAGGGGGCGGCGCCGCAGCCGCGTCTCGGGCTCATCGAACAGGTCGGCCCGGCGTGCTGATCGGCATGGTGCGCGGCGGTCCGGTCGATGCGGCCGGCGGCTTCGGCTTTGGCCTGGGATCGCTGGGTGGCAGCGACCTGGCGATCGGGGCGGCACGGCTGATGAAGCGGCTGCGCCTTGCCGGCCACTCTGGTGCGGCGGGTTCCGGCGTGGCGAGCTCCAAAGCGGCAACACCAGCCGGCGCGACAGAGACGGAGGCTGGTCCGGCCAAGCCGGCTCGGGCAGCCGGCAAGCCGCGCAAGCGCCTCGCCCGTTCAAAATCCAAAGTGGCGAAATCGAGGGTAAAAAGAACCGCTCGATCAAAATCCACGGTGGCGAAATCCAGGACGGCCGCTGCAAAGACCACAGGGGGCGAGCATGGCTGACAAGCCGCCGCCGGCTCGCCGGGCGCCGAAGCGCCGGACCGCGACGCCAGCCACCAAGCCCGCTGCCAGGCGTCGGCCGAAGCGCGGGAAAAGGACGCTGGGGGATGATTTCCTGGCGGCCGTGCGCGCCGATTTCCGGACGCATGGCGCCGGGGTCATTGCCGAGGTGCGTGCCGACAAGCCCGACCAATATCTGAAGATCGTGCTTTCGGTGCTGCCCAAGGATTTGCCAAAGGGTCTGCATGTTTCCATCAACCAACTGGACGGCTTAAGCGATGACGAGATCCGCAGCCGTATCCGCGGCCTCGAAGCCGCCCTCAAGCCGTTCCTCGAAGACCTCGGCGGCGAAGACGGAATATCTGGCGCTGCTGGCGGAACTGGACCGCAGGCGCCGCACTAACCAGCTTGCCGCCTACCGGCCCTATGCCAGGCAAGCCGAGTTCCATGCCGCGGGCGCGCAGAACCGCGAACGGCTGTTCATGGCCGGCAACCAGCTTGGCAAGACCAGGGCCGGCGGCGCCGAATGGGCCATGCATCTGACTGGGCGCTACCCCTCGTGGTGGCAAGGCAAGGTCTTTGCCGGCGCGGTCCGGCTGTGGGCGGCTGGCGTGACCGGCGAGGGTACGCGCGACAACCCGCAGCGCGTGCTAGTCGGCCCGCCGCAGCAGCAGACGGCCTGGGGCACCGGCATGATCCCTGCCGACGCTATTGTGCACACCATCATGGGACGCGGCGCGCCGGGCGCGCTCGACAGCGTCGTGGTGCGCTGGGGCGGCGGCGGTGACGTGCAGGCCGATGAATCGGTGCTGTCGTTCAAGAGCTTCGAAAAGGGCCGCGAGAAATGGCAGGGCGAGACGCTGCACGGCGTCTGGTTCGACGAGGAACCGCCGCTCGACATCTATTCCGAAGGCCTGACCCGCACCAACGCCACCGGCGGCATCACCATCGTCACCTTCACCCCGCTGCTCGGCATGTCGGATGTGGTGCTGTTTTTTTTGTCGGCGGAAGAGGTTGAGGGAATGGGGAAGGGGTGAGGACGCAGGACTTCCCTTCTCCCCCTGTGGGAGAAGGTGGCCGAGCGAAGCTCGGTCGGATGAGGGGTGTTCCAGCTGGGCAGTGAAGGCATTTCTTCCAGCACCCCTCAACCGTCTCGGCGCTGCGCGCCGATCCACCTTCTCCCACAAGGGGAGAAGGAGAGAACCGCCGCGCCTAGCCCGAAAATCGCGCCTTAAGGAGTTCGCCATGAGCCGCCACGTCACCTTCATGACCATCGACGATGCCGAGCATTATTCAGCCCAAGAGCGCGCGGCGATCGTTGCCGCCTATCCGGCGCATGAGCGGGAGGCGCGTGCTCGCGGCATTCCGGTGCTGGGCTCCGGCCGCATCTTTCCGGTGGCTGAGGAAATGATCGCCTGCGCGCCGTTCCGGCTGCCGCGCTACTGGCCGCGCATCGGGGCGCTGGATTTCGGCTGGGACCATCCGTCGGCCGCGGTCGAACTTGCCTGGGATACCGAGGCCGACGTCGTCTATGTCGCGAAAGCCTGCCGCGCTTCGCAGCAGACTCCCGCGATGCAGACGCTGACCCTGAAACCATGGGGCGACTGGCTGCCCTTTGCGTGGCCGCGCGATGGCCGCCGCGAAACGCTGGAAGGGGCGGGCGTAGCGCTTGCCCGGCAATATGCCGCGCACGGGCTGAACATGCTGACCCGCCACGCGCAATTCCCCGACGGTTCTGTCTCGGTCGAGGCCGGGCTGATGGAGATGCTCGACCGCATGCAATCCGGCCGCTTCAAGGTGTTCTCGACGCTTGCGCCCTGGTTCGAGGAATTTCGGCTTTATCATCGCAGGGACGGCCAGGTTGTAAAACTGCGCGACGATCTGATGGCGGCGACTCGTTACGGCGTGATGATGCTGCGGGAGGCTGTGGTCGATCCGGCGGAATTCAGGAGCGCGCGGCGACAGGCGGGGCAGAGCGATCCGCTGGGGGAATTTAGGTGAGGGCGAAGTGCCACGTGCTTCGTTATCCTCGGGCTTGACCCGAGGATCCATGCCGCGACTTCCAAGCGTCGCGACGGCACAGAAATTCTGCGCCGCTGCATGCGTCGGCCGAGGTCACGGCATGGATCCCAGGGTCTCCGCGACGTCGCTTCGCTCCTGCTTCGCCCTGGGATGACGAAGTGGCGAGGCTTCGGCCGCCATGCCGTCCGTATCATTCTCGCCGCTTCGAATAGCTGCGATGTCTCGAATTGATCCCGTGGGTCACTCCACGATCTTCCAGTAGGAATCCTTGCGGATCACCTTGCCATCACGAAACGTATAGAAGTCGCAACCTTGGACTTCCTTTCTCACACCCTCGCGGGTGGTGCCTGTGAGGGTCCATTTCGAGATGCCGGTATCGGCGGCCGCATCTGCAAAATGTTGGCCGTTGCCGTAATGGACATCGGGCAAGCCTTCGAAGCGTGTCGCCAGCGCGTCTCGTACGTTGCGCTTGCCCTCGCAACGCGTGCCCCAAGGCATGCTCCCCCGCGGCATCTCCAGGACGCAATCCTCGGCAAAGAACGCCATGATGCGATCGAGATCGTGCGCGTTGAAGGCCTCGCATAGCTCCGTCAGCGTCGATCGAATGTCCATTCGCCCGTCTCCTCCAGTCGTCGGTAGCCTGCGTGTTCGATGCCCGAAGTAGGTCACTGGCGACGGGGCCGGTCAAGTGCGCGGGCCTTCGAGACTCCGCCCGAAAGCGGGAAGCGCACCCCATCGCTCTGGCCTGCCCATGACCCTCCGCATCATCCCCGCCACGCTGCGCGATCTCTCCTACATCGCCGCCAACCTGCGCGCGGAAGACCGCGCCGAGATCGACTGCCAGATTGACCAGTGGTCGCCGGCATTGCTGGCGCTGACGGCGTTGCAGGGGTTCGCCTATGTCGCCGAGCTCGACGGCAATCCGGAGGCCGGCTTTGGCGCCGCCGAACAGCGCGGCGGGCTGTGGATCGCCTGGAGCTGGGGCACGCGCCGCATGAAGCGCTGCGTGCCTGGGATCACCGTGTTCTTTCACACCGTGCTCGGGCCTCAGGTGGCTGCGCGTGGTGCGTGGCGGGTCGAGGCGCGGGCGCTGGCTGCCAATGAACTGGCGCTGCGCTGGCTTGGCCGGCTCGGGGCCACGCAACGCTGCCTGCTGCCGGGTTACGGCAGGAACGGCGAAGATTTTTTCCTCTATGACTGGACAAGGGAAGGCTGGAACCATGTGCCTGTTTCAAAAACCACCGGAACTGAAGCCGCTGCCACCGACACCGACGGCCGAGGACAAGGACGTGCAGGCGCGCGAGGCGGCGCTCAGGGCTGAGCTCGAACAACGCCAGGGAACGCTGAGCACCATCAAGACCGACCTCGCACCGGCAAGCCTCACCGGCCAGCGCCGCGTGCTTCTGGGGCTTTAGACCATGACCGCGATGAAGCGCAGTTTCAGGAAGCGCGTGCTGGCGTGGTGGTATTGGCGCCGGCATGCACGGTTGGTGAGACGGCGGGGGTGAGGGTCAGCTGATCTCCCCCCTTGCGGGGGAGATGCCCGGCAGGGCAGAGG